>CATOKN010000181.1 GCA_951800425.1 uncultured Lachnospiraceae bacterium | reverse complement strand
GCTCCACGCCGCCGATATACATATCCACAGGAAGAAATTGATCCGCTTTTTTCCGGCTGACCAGTTCTTTGTCATTTTTGCTGTCCACATACCGAAGGAAATACCAGGAAGATCCGGCCCACTGCGGCATCGTATTCGTTTCGCGCTTTGCAGGTTTGCCGCAATGCGGACAGGTCGTATTAACCCAGTCTGCAATATCTGCAAGCGGAGACTCTCCCGTTCCGGTTGGCTGATAAGAGGTTACCTCCGGTAAAAGCAGCGGAAGATCCTCTTCCGGCACGGCGACCGGTCCGCAGTCCGGACAGTGGATAATCGGAATCGGCTCGCCCCAGTAACGCTGGCGGGAAAATACCCAGTCGCGCAGCTTGTAATTCGTCGTTTTCTTTCCAAATCCTTTTTTCTCTATCATTTCCGGAGCTTTTAATTTCAGTTCCGCAGATTCCATGCCGTTCCAGTCGCCGGAATTGATCATGGTTCCCACTGCGTCCGTATAAGCTTCCGTCATATCTTCGATTTCTTTTCCGTCTTTTGCAATGACCTGTACAATCGGAAGATCAAATTTTTTGGCAAATTCAAAATCACGGTCGTCATGCGCCGGCACGCACATAATCGCTCCCGTGCCGTAATCTGCCAGCACGTAATCGGAAAGCCAGATGGGGACTTTTGCTCCGTTTAAGGGATTGACGGCATAGCTTCCGGTAAAAACGCCCGTCTTTTCCTTATCCTGCAGACGGTCTACGGAAGATTTCAGGGAAGCCTTATATATATAGTCTTCTACGTCAGCCTTTGTCTCTTGTGTCGCAAGCTCTTTTGCCAGCGCATGTTCCGGCGCAAGCACCATAAACGTCGCGCCGTATAACGTATCCGGACGCGTTGTATAAACCGTAATCTTTTCTTCTTTGCCCTCTATGGAAAAATCCACTTCCGCGCCGTGGCTCTTTCCAATCCAGTCCGTCTGCATCTTCTTTACTTTTTCCGGCCAGTCCAGCTTGTCCAGATCCGAAAGAAGACGATCCGCGTATGCCGTAATTTTTAACATCCACTGTTTTAAATTCTTTTTCGTCACGTCTGCGCCGCACCGCTCGCACTTGCCGTTTACGACTTCTTCATTTGCAAGCCCGGTTTTGCAGTCCGGACACCAGTTAATCGGCATTTCCTTTTGGTAGGCAAGGCCTTTTTGGAACATTTTCACAAAAATCCACTGCGTCCATTTGTAAAAAGCGGGATCTGTCGTATTGACCTCCATATCCCAGTCATAAATGGCCGCAATTTCCTGAATCTGCTCTTTGATCTTCGCCACATTGTCAGCCGTCGATTTTGCAGGATGGATTCCCATTTTTATCGCATAATTTTCTGCCGGAAGTCCAAACGCATCCCATCCCATCGGATGGATGACATAATAATTCTGCATCAGTTTATAACGGCTCCAGACGTCGGAAATAACATACCCCCTCCAATGGCCTACATGAAGTCCGTTTCCCGACGGATACGGAAACATATCCAGACAATAGTATTTTTCTTTTTTGCCGTCGTTGACATTGATCGGGTGTTCTTCCCAATGTCTGCGCCATTTCTGCTCAATGGCTCTGTGATTATAAGCTCCTGCCATAACGCTTCCTCCCAAGAAGATATTTTTATGATATAATAAGCCCAGCGGTACGAATTCTACCCGCCGGGCGCTCTTACATACTCCGTTAAATTTTATCACAAGGACCTGATTTGTCAAGATGGCAAACATGTAATTCCATGGCTTATATTATCTGTTCGGACAGCTCGCTCTCTATTTTTTCTGCCGTTGGCAGACTGCTTTTAAATTCTTCAAGAAGCGCTTTTGTAAGCTCATATTCGGCAATTCCGGTTGGCTGTGAAATATCGTCAAGCGCATACTCGGCGACAACATCATCCTTATCCTTGCAAATAAGGATGCCTAATTATTTCTTGATAAATGCCTTATCCGCTGCCGGAACTCCACTTTCATCAGATACATACCGTTCCACCCTCATATGCAGGTCATATTTTTCCCTAAGTCCGGTAATCTTTGCCATCATTGGAGAGGCATGGTGAATATCTAAAGAATACTGGTCTTTCCAACTGTCGATTAAAAGCACGGTTTCCTTATCGTCCATTGGGAAAAAATATTCATATCTTATATTTCCATCTTCCGCACGGATGTCGCTGACAATGCCACTTGAAACCATTTCTTCCGCAAACTTTCTTGCATTTCCATTCACACCACTATAATAAATGTTTACTGTAACTGCCACTCCATTTACCTTCTTCCCTGAAACACAAAACCACATTCTTCTATTTATTCATATATCTTTCCCATATACAATATTTTCGCAAATGTTTTGTAATCCACCTTTTCCCAATCTACCGTATCATCAAAAGCAGAACAGTCATCCACCCAGCTTGCCATCTGGCCCAGATAATCATTAATCGTAATATATTCCCATTCCTCAGGATGTTCTTTTGAATCCATTGCTAACTGTACAACAAAATTCAAAAAGTCATCCATATTCGCTATATTGTTTATCTGCTCTACCGGATTTTCCATAGATTATCTCCTTTTCCATTTCCTAACAGATTTATTGTACAAAATCCCGCACTTCCGAAAAATACAGTCCAAGTCTGCCTGGCTGATTTTCTTTGCCAGACAATATCCCTTGACGGTTGCCTCCACCTCTCACATTTTCCCTGTTTCAAAAACACAATAAAGATTGACAAATTTCCTGCTTGGTGGTATTCTTTTAATCAAAGAGAGGCGGTTTTGTACCACTTGACTATCTGTTAGTCCTGAGTGGGTTACTCGCTTCTTTTTTTATATCCACCAGATCATACAGGTACATCTTTCCTTTCCCCGTACAGTTTACTACCAAACAGCCGGAATAAATATTATAATTTTTCGTTTTCACATCATTATCATAAATCGGCATGGCAAACCTTGTCGTATAATAATACCAGCCGTTTGCAGCATCACCGGAATGTTTCTCTTTCTGGTTTTCCCGGAATCTTTTATCTGAGGCAATCCCCACCATCTCACGGATACCCTGTGCCGCATTGGCTTTCGCTTTTGCCCTGCCGCCTTTCGTTCTCCTCGTATATTTTGAACCGGCATATTCATCCGGGAAGTTTTTTCCCAGATAAATAACGTCGCCGGTTTCCGCTATTTCCACCAGTTCCCCAACAAAGCGTTCCAGATACTTCTCCACCTCATTCCAGTCAATCTTCTGTTTGCCTGCGAAAATAATGTCCGGCAGAATAACAACCTGATTGCCGTTTTCATCCAGTGCAGTTTCCAGTGTTTCCATAACATTCCTCCCTTGTATTGAAACCATTGTAACATGCACAGAGAGCAATACACAACCGAAAATTTCTTTATTCATATCTCCTGCCCTATACCATCCGCTCCGTTTCGTTGCAAAAAATAATAGGACCAAATCATCTGCAACCTCTTGATTTTACTGGGTTTCCTCTGATTTGTCCCTATTATATCACGCCCATCCATATAGAAATCGCTTTCACCGACGTGCAAATGCACCTGATGCCCAAGATGTGAAAAACCCGTCAGGAAATGTCTTTCGCAAATCTCTGCTTATGGCCGCAAGAAACGTCTCTCCCCATTTCGCATATTTCTGTTTGGCAACAATGTCTCTGCCAACCACGCTTTATATTCGTCATCCACAACAAAGCCAACCTCTCCGTCCGCCACTTTTCTATTCCTCCAATCAGTATATCTCATCTTAGATCTGCATATACGTTTCTTCTCTCTTAAAGCCCCCGCAGCACGCGCATAACGCCGTCATTGTCATTGGAATCTGCCATGTGCTTTGCCAGAGCCTTTAAATCCGGATGGCCGTTTTCCATGCAATAGCTCTCCCCGCAGCTTTGCAAAAGCTGCGCGTCATTTAAATAATCGCCGAACGCCATGGCCTCTTCTTTTTGAATACCATATTTTTGCAAAATCACGCCGACGGCAGCTCCTTTGTTTACCGTGCGGTTTGAAATATCAATCCAGCTGTTGCCGGACAATACGGCGGCCAGATGATGTTTTATCCCGGAAAAATGCACCGTCGCCGCTTCTGCTTTTTCCTCATCCACGAAAATCGCAATCTTCGTAATAGAATCCGAATGCGCCGCCGTTTCCAGATCCTGCGTGATTTGCAGACGGGCGTAATACATTTCAACCTCCCGCAGCACATGCTCTTTTGATTTTCGCATATAGGCGGACGCTTCTCCGCAAAGTACCGGCGTAAGGCCCTCTATGCCGTCAATCAATTTCAGGCAGTCGGAAACGTCTTCCGTTTTCATCACATTTTTGAATAGAATCTTATCGTTTTCAAATACAAACCCGCCGTTTTCGGCCACGTAAATCAGTTTTTCTTTGATGGGCAGAAAATCTTTGACCAGCGTATAATACTGTCTTCCGCTGGCAATTACCGTCTTTATGTCCGGATGGTTTATCACCCAGTCCATAAAGTCTGCTGGCAGTCTTTTCTGACTGTCCAAAAGCGTTCCGTCCATATCCATCGCTACGAGTCTGATATTCATAAAAAGTCCTCCCGCAATCGCCTGGCTGCGTCCACAATGGAGTAGCCAAGCATCATTTCTTTTACAAAAGCTTCCTGTCCTTCCAGCATCTCCATCAGCATTTTTACTGCCAGTTCGCCGCTTTTTTCGTACGAATAATGTACGGTAAGAAGCGGCGGAGACGTTACTCTTGCCAAATCGGAATCGTCGTGTCCCGCCACAAGAACCTGGGACGGGACTTTGACGCCGCATTCTTTCAAATACCGCATTGCCCCAACT
>CATOKN010000180.1 GCA_951800425.1 uncultured Lachnospiraceae bacterium | reverse complement strand
GTATTTGTTTGTCGGTCTGGGCGTGGCGTTTTTGGTTACGGGAAGAAGTATCTCCAGGCATATCGGGATTGAACAGATTGAAGAAGAAACGAGCATGGAGGAGACGGAAGCAGAAGAAATCAGAAAGCCCGAAAATGTGGTTTCCCTTCTGCAGGTGGATCCGATTGAGCTGGAATTTGGTTACGGAATCATACCATTGGCAGACGTCAATCAGGGCGGGGATTTGTTAGACCGTGTTGTTATGATTCGAAGACAGATTGCACTGGAGCTTGGAACTGTTGTTCCGATTATTCGTCTTCGCGATAATATTCAGTTAAATCCAAATCAGTATATTATTAAAATAAAGGGAATACAGATTACGGAGGGAGAAATTCTTTTTGATCACTATATGGCGATGAATCCCGGATATGTAGAAGAGGAAATTACCGGAATTCCTACGTTTGAACCATCGTTCCATCTTCCGGCTATCTGGATTACCGAAGGACAGAGAGAGCGTGCGGAAAGCCTTGGCTACACCGTAGTAGATCCGCCGTCTATCATTGCAACTCATCTGACGGAAGTTATCCGGATGCATATCGACGAGCTTCTGACAAGGCAGGATGTACAAAATCTGGTCAACAATTTGAAAGAAAGCAATCCTGTACTGGTGGAGGAGCTGGTTCCAAAGCTGCTTGGACTTGGAGAAGTACAGAAAGTACTGCAAAATCTCTTAAGAGAAGGAATTTCCATCCGGGATTTACTCTCTGTTTTTGAAACGCTGGCAGATCATGCCGCAACGACAAGGGATACGGATGTTTTGACAGAATATGTAAGACAAAGCTTAAAACGCGCGATTTCCGGAAAATATTTTGCGCCGAATGAAGTGACCAGCGTCATTACGTTAGATCCCAAAACAGAACAGGATATTATGTCGTCTATTAAGCAGACAGAACAGGGCGCTTATCTGACGCTGGATCCGGAACGCACAAAAGCGATTGTGGCTTCTGTGGAAACAGAAGTTGCAAAACTGGAAAATCTGGGTAAAAATGCCATTATAATTACATCACCGATTGTCAGGATGTACTTTAAAAAGCTTACATCGGATTATTTCAGGGATTTGATCGTAATCTCTTACAATGAGGTAGAATCGAATGTTGAATTACAATCAGTTGGGATGGTGACAGGATAATGACAATTAAGAAATTTCAGGGAAAAACAGAGGCGGAAGCGACAGAAAAAGCAAAAGCAGATTTGGGACCGGACGCCGTTGTGATGAATGTAAAAGAAATAAAGCCCAAAGGGTTTTTTAAGGCGCTGAAAAAATCTACGTTTGAAGTGACTGCTGCAGTGGAAGAAAAGGAGAACTATTTAGATTCCGGAGCAGCGTTGAAAAATATGCAGAAAATGCACGAGACGATTAATATGGCGGCTGACGAGCCAATTTCCATACCGCCCATATCCGGGGAGATGATGGATCAGAATAAGGCAGAGCAGAGCGCAATTGAATTTTTAAAGAGGAATGCAAGCCTTATAAAGAAAGAAGAGCCAAAAGAGCGGGAGAGAGAGAGAATTGAGGCAAAGCTTGAGAATTTGCAGAGCATTCTGGAAAAGCAGCTTGTTTCCGAAAAAAAAGCAGTTCGCGAAGAAAAAGAGCTTGTAAAACCGGATGCCAAGAAGAATGAAAATCTCTCCTTTATTAAGGTTTTATATGAGACCTTGATTACAAATGAAGTGCATGAGAAATATGTCAATCAGATTATGGATGAGCTGGAAAAGGTAAACTGGAACGGAAACAGCGTTGATTTTATTCTGTCCAATGTATATCAGAAGATGATTTTAAAATTTGGTCAGCCTCATGGCATTGATCTGACGGGTAAGAAGCCGAAAGTCGTTTTCTTTGTGGGGCCTACGGGCGTAGGAAAGACGACGACGCTTGCTAAAATTGCATCAAGATTAAAGGTGGATCAGGGGAAGAAAGTTGCTTTTCTGACGGCGGATACTTATCGGATAGCCGCCGCAGAACAGCTTCGCACATATGCAAATATTTTAGATACGCCATTGGCCATCATCTATTCTCCGGAGGAACTCAATCAGGGAATTGAGCAGATGGAAAATTATGACGTTGTCCTGGTAGATACGGCAGGATTTTCACACAAGAATCAGGGGCAGAAAGAGGATATTAAGAAGCTGATTCAAAGTGTGGACAGCCGATACGAAAGCGAGGTATATCTGGCAGTCAGCGCTACGACCAAGTATAAAGATTTAATGGAAATTGCGGACGTTTATAAGGAGATTGCAGATTATAAAATTATTTTTACCAAGCTGGACGAGACAACAACTTATGGAAATATTTTGAATATCAAATTATATTCTGACGCAGAAGTTTCTTATATTACGAATGGACAAAATGTGCCGGATGACATTGAATTATTTAATTCCCAGAAGATTGTCAAACGGCTGCTTGGAGGAAGTTAGCCTATGGATCAGGCAGAACGGCTTAGAAATGTAATTAAGCAAAAACGCAAAGGAATGCAGCAAAAAGTCGCAAGAGTAGTTACCATTACAAGTGGAAAGGGCGGTGTCGGAAAATCGAATCTGGCGGTTAATATGGCAATATGGCGGAGTAAGATGGGTAAAAAAGTTGTCATTATTGACGCCGATTTGGGACTGGCAAACGTAGAGGTAATGTTTGGAACGGTTCCTAAGTATAATCTCAGCGATTTAATTTATCAGGGCAGAAATATTCAGGAAATTATTACCAAGGGGCCTCTGGAGATAGGATTTGTTTCCGGCGGACTGGGGATTGCGGGGATGAACAATCTTTCCAAAGATCAGATTGTGTATCTGGTACATAGTCTTGGAGAGCTGAATAAAATGGCGGACGTAATTATTATTGATACGGGAGCCGGTATTTCGGACAGTGTTTTGGAATTTGTTCTGGCGAGCCCGGAAGTCATACTTGTCAGTACGCCGGAGCCGAGTTCACTGACAGATGCGTATTCTTTGTTAAAAGCAGTATTTCGCAATCCCATTTTTTCCAAAAAAAAGACGAAAGTCAATATTGTTGCAAACAAGGTACACAGTGCGGAAGAGGGCGAGGCGGTATTTACAAAGCTGAATTCCGTTGTTTCACAGTTTTTAAAAGGCGACATTAATTTTTTGGGTATCGTACCGCAGGATCCGGAATTGGACAAAGCAGTCCGGGGACAGAAAATCGTATCGGTTGAGAAGCCGCATGCGCCGGCTTCCAGGGCGTTTCAGGTACTGGCAAGCAACTATATCAATGATGAGCATGAAGCAGTCGTTTTACATAAGGGCATTGCCCAGCTGATTATTAATTTTCTGGCAAGAAAGAGCAATTAAAGACAGAGGAGAAGAATGGGGACGGAACAATGGATGCAACTCAATATCTGGCTGTTTTTATAAGAGAAGCGGGGGAACATCTGAACAATTTGAACGATTGTGTGGCGGCTCTTGAAAAGAAGCCCGGCAGTAAGCGCATTCTTGATGAAATGTACCGTACCATACATTCGTTGCATGGAATGACAGGAACCATGGGGTTCGAACGGATGCAGCACCTTTCGCGCAGCATGGAAAATTTGTGTGCGAAAGCGCAGACGGACGGAATGAAAGTTACGGGCAGAATGATGGATGTACTGTCAGAATGTCTGGATGCATTGGATAAACATCTCAAATATGTGAAAAGGACTGCCGGAGAAGGGGCGGAAGAAAATGAAGCTCTGATTCAGGCTCTGGAAGAAGTCGTCTGCGAAACACAGGAGAGGGAGGTTTTGGAATCTCTGCCGGCAGTAAAAGAGACAAAGCCGGAAGCTATCGCGCAGGAAGCGGAGAAGAAAAAGTCAGAAAGACCGCAGCCCGTCACAGGGAATGCGGAAGAAAAACGTCCGGCAACAGCCCGTACGGTTCATGTAAATCTTGAAAAGCTGGATGATTTGATGAATCGGGTTGGAGAGCTGATTATGATAAAGAACCGGTTTGCATCCATCCGTTCACAGGAACCGGACGGTTTCTGGGGGCAGACGTTCGATGAAGACATAGATTATCTGGAGAGCGTTGCGGCCGGTCTGCATGCGTCTGTTATGCAGATTCGGATGGTTACCATGGAAAGCATCGTCAATAAGTTTCCGCATATGATTCGTGAGTTTGCGAGAACATCCGGAAAACGGATGGATCTTTATATGAGCGGCGGCGATACGGAACTGGATCGGACCGTGGCGGATCAGATTGGACTTCCGCTTAAGCATTTGCTTCGCAACGCGGCGGAATGGGGCATTGAAAGCAGAGAAGAACGCTGGCAAAAAGGAAAACATGAAAAAGGGGCGATTTATCTCAACGCATATCGGGAAGATGGGAATATTATGATTCGTATCAGAGACGATGGACATGGGATTGGAGTAGAAGAAATCAGAGAAAAAGCCGTACTTTTTGATATTTTAACGCAGGAGCGGGCAGAATCCATAAGTGAAGAAGAAGCCTGGGAGCTGCTTTTTAAACCGGAATTTTCTATGGCGGGGAGTATGGAAGAAAGAGCTTGTCGGGGACGGGGCCTTTTGGCTGCGCGTTCCGCAATAGAAGCGCTGGGCGGAGATATGGAGTTGTCTTCCGAGCCGGAGAAATGGTTTGAAGTTTTAATCCGAATTCCGCTTTCGCTTGCAATTATTCAGGCGGTTCTGATTGGAATCGGCAAAGAAAATTATGCGGTCGCGCTTGGTTCCATATTAAGTATTGAAGATATTCCGGTTCATGAAATTTCTTATCATGAAGAGAATTGTAAGATATTTATAAGGGGAATGGAAGTCCCTTTGATTCCGCTGGATC
>CATOKN010000179.1 GCA_951800425.1 uncultured Lachnospiraceae bacterium | reverse complement strand
GGTATGTATGGACGCAGTGCAAATCGAAATGTTTAGAAAAGAAAAGGAGAAGGAAAGTATGAAGTGGAAGAAAATCATATCAGGCGTATTGGCGTTTGCCATGGTTATGACTTCGGTGATTTCCGGCTCGCCGATGGAGGCATTGGCAGAAGTTGGAGAGGGCGACGGCACCATGCTCACAGTTCCGACGCTGGCAATTGCGGCTCCGGCAGACGGAGAGACAGCGGCAATGCTGGAGTTATCAAACGAGGAGCTGGGACTTGAAATTTCAGCGAAGTCTCCGGAGACAGTGCTGAGCGAGGGAGAGGACAACTTTATAAAGCTGACGGAGAAGAGAGTTGCGTTTACAGGCCCTTACAGAGCGCAGAGCAGTACGGACGATTTTGATGTTTATAATGCAACGGGCGCTAATTCGAGTGGTACGGTAACCTGGTTCGAGGGCAAAGAGAACCGAACGACTCCGGTCATTATTTCTTTTGATTTGTATTTGTCCGGAAATCCGAAAGAGAGTACAATTCCGATGGTTGGAAAACTTAACGGAAATAATAATCAGTATGTTCTTTCGCTGCATCAGGAATCGAATACCGATCAGGGATTTCTTGAAATGTGGGCTCGCGCGCACGGAAGAGAGTGGTCAGGAGCTAAATTTCTTTATGACAAAGACGCGTTCAAATATAAAACATGGAATACTATCGTTATGGTATACGACTCTTATAAAAGATATTGCATGTATATAAACGGGAAGCCATGTGGTAAATCAAACGAAACAAACGATAACGGAGCTATCAAAAACGGAGATTGTCTGCTTGTACATTATGACGCGCCTTTTGTTCTGGGCAGTCCTATGCTGAAAGACGAGGGGGGATTCATCAGCAATTTTAAATTTTATAGCGGGAACGATGAAAACGGACTGAAACCGTATGCAGATAGGGTGAGCGTAAGAGGCGGAGAAAATAAAGATACCTGGGATACGGACGGAACGGCATACAAACAAAATATCGAGCCTCTTTTAAAAAGCGTTCGGCCTACAGTGAGCATCAGCAGCCAGGGAGTTTACGATGTGGACAGTAAATGGTCTTCGACAGACAGTGACGGAGTGGTTGAAGAAGTAGCAGACGGGGGAAAGTTTGAATGCGGAAAAACATATAAGATGGACGCTACGGTAAAAGCTCCGGAGGGATATTGTTATCCAACGGAAGCCGCGGCGAAAGCGAACTTTGAAAAGGAAGTTTCCGATCAGATGGATGTGGGAACAGAAGCGGGGGCAGAAAAAACCGTTTCCGTAATAGATGCGGCGACGATGAAAGTTTCTGTCAAATATCCGACGACGTATTGTGCGACGAAAGAGATTCAGACAGAGAAAATCCCCCTTAAGCGGTTGGATATGGCATTAGGAGAGAAAGTTGGGCTGAATCCGAAAGTAATTACAGAGGGAATGCTTTCAGAAGAGGGACATGGAGGCAAGGATCTTTATGCGCCGGTGACATATGAAGTGACGGAAGGAGAAAATGCTGTAAGCGTAGATAAAAACGGAACCGTAACCGCGCTTGCGGCAGGAACCGCATCCGTTCGCGTGAAGTCTGGCAATGTTTCCAAAGATATTTCCATAAGCGTAAGCGGTGAATATACAGAACTTATGCCGTCGGTGACATTTATGGAACCTGTGGCGGATACCACTCCAAAAGAAGCTGTGCTGTCCCGCGAAGAGGATCTGGCGGTGCATTCAGATGAATTCCGCGTCTCTGGGCCGGCGGGAACGTCCCTGAGTTTAAAGAATTCAGCCAGTCTTCAGCCGTTTGCTGATGAAGAGACGGATGGAATAGGCGGTTTTAATGGAGAAATCTGGTCTGAATCAGGCACGGATGCATTTAATGTCACAGGCACGGATCACCTGATTATTTCTTACAAACTGTTTTTAAAGAAGCTGCCCGGTACGCAAAACGGCAGGGAGTATGTGGCTTTGGCCAAGCAAAATCAATATTGTCTTTCCATACAGCATAGAAACGGTCAGCCGACCTTGCGTTTTTACGCAAATGACGACAATGGATCAGGCTGGCCGGAAGTAAACAAAACTTTTGACGAGAGTTTTCTGAATCAGTGGCATGACATAATGTTTGTCGTAGAAAACGGAAGAATGAACGCATTTATAGACGGGGTGAAAGTACGAGCCAGTAATCAGAGCCTGACGCTGGCCGGGAACAACAATAAATCATTTTTAAATCGACGCTTTACGATTTGTGCCAAGCATGAAGATAGAGACCTGGGAAATTATTTGCTTGACGCAGAAACCGGATACGTGGCAGATGTGAAATTCTACAGCGGAAAAGACGCTGCCATGACAGATGAGATAAAAACTGCGATTAATCTGGATACCTTGCTCAATAACGGCGAAGCCGCGAAAGAGATTGAGAAAACGCTTGAGAAGATGGAGCCGACGGTGCGTGTTTCTTTGAATGAGAAGTCTTATCAGGCAAAAACCGTATGGACCGAGATAGGAAGCAGCGAGCCGGTCAGCAAATTTGAACAAAGCGTATTAGACGGCAAGGGATATATGGCGCAGACAGTTCTGAGAGCGCCTGTTGGATGTCTTTTTACCGAGGATGACGCAGCGGCGGCGGAAAAGATTGCAACGGGGACGGAAGGATCGGAGAATCCTGCAGAAGTAAAGGTTTCGATTTCTTCGGATCGAAAGACGATGACGATTTCCGCATATTACGGCAACGTGCCAACCATTACGGCGGATGACATCGATCCGGTTACTTATACGGCTCCCGCTGATAATGCGGCGCCGGTGAATCCGGAGATTCCTGCAATTGACAATTGTAAGGCGGAAACCGTATGGACGGTAAACGGCGAACCCTTAGAGCCGGGAGAGAAATTTACAAATGTGGCGGTAAATTCTTATGTTGCAGTAACGGAATATACGGCGGAAAACGGATATTTATTTGTTGATTCAGAGGAATTTGTAAATGCGATCAAATCAAAAATGGAAGCGGCGAATGCGGCGGAAAACGCGGTCGTTGACGTGGCGGTTTCCAATGGCGGAACGACATTGACCGTGTCCGTTGCATATCAGATCAATGTAGCGCTAAACCGTCCGGCGTCTTCTTCCGGAAATGAAACGGCAAGCCTGACGCCCGAAAAAGCAGTTGACGGCGAAAAGAGCGACAGCAGCAGATGGGTCGGCGCTAAGATGAAAGAAACGACGCCGGAAGCGGAAGATCCCCAGCCAAGCTATGAAAACGGAAGCGATCAGTGGCTGATGCTGGATATGAAAGCGCAGGAGACGACGTTTAGCGAGATTGCAATTACCTATCATGCAAAAGCATGGGGAACAGAGTACAGAATCGAGACAAGCGACGATCCGGACGCGGCCGACGAAGATTGGGAAACAGTAATTGAAGTAAATAAGGAGCATGCAAATGTTGCAGATCAGACGCATGTGCTTGGAAACGATGCATCTGACAATACAGTGACATGCAATACGAATAAATTGAAGAGATACGTAAGATTTTATTATACGAAAATCAATCGTTTTGCTTTAGCGGCTATTTCCGTAAGCATTCAGGAAGTGGAAATTAAAGGTGTCAGAAAGAATTTGTATTATACGGTATCCTTTGATACGGGCAACGGCGGAAGCCGTGTGAATCCGCAGGATGTATTTACCGGAGGACGTGCGGTAAAACCGGCAAATCCGTCTGCGGCAGGCAAGTCATTTGCTTACTGGTATAAAGATGATGAAGCGACGGCATATGATTTCGATACGCCGGTGAAAGAAGACATGACTCTGACGGCAAAATGGAATCCGAGATATAGCTATACAATTTATATGAATCAGCCGGGGTTAAGCAACAGCGGCGGCTCACTGATAGCAGGAGATAAAATACCGAAGCCTGCAGATCCGTCTGTAAACGGAGCGGAATTCGTAGGCTGGTATACGGATGATACTTATGCAAATGAATTTGATTTTGACAGCGCAGTTTCCGCAAATGCGACGATATTTGCAAGATGGCGCGCGACTGTTACATACGATCCAAACGGAGGAAGCGGACAAAGCCAGACGAAGACAGTCTTCACCGATCAGGTGGTAGGAGAGCCGGAGACGGCGTTTAACAAAGAGGGTCATACTTTAAAGGGCTGGACGACAGATGCCATAGGAACGGAAGCATTTGATGTTACAACCGGAAAGATCAATAGAAACACGACGCTTTATGCGAAATGGGAACCGCAGAAACAGACGGTAACGCTTCATACCAATGGACATGGAACGCTTGAGGCGAATAAGTTTGAAGTTTCTTACGGACAGGCGATAAAAAATCTGCCGACGCTTACGGAAGACGGATGGATGCATGTGGGCTGGTATACAAGCGAAGCCTGCAACGATTCAGACAGATATACGAACGCACCCGTTACAGGGCCTTTGGATTTATGGGCAAAATGGGTCGATCCTTCCACGACGACAGTATATACGGTAAAATTCAATATGCACGGCGGCGCTGCAATTCAGGATGTAAAAGTAGAGGCGGGCGAGAAGCTTGGAGCCGTTGCAGATCCGGTCAGAACGGGATATATCTTTGGCGGATGGTATCTGGATGCGGAATATACGCAGGAATTTTCCTTTGATTCGCCAATCAGCGCAAACATTACGCTTCATGCGAAATGGACGCCGGAGTCATCGGATATGGTTCCGGTAACAGGCATTGCACTGGACGTACACGCATTTCGTCTGAATGCAAGTGGCGATACCAAAGAGCTGACGGCTGCTATTACGCCGGACAATGCAACAAATCAGGAAGTACTGTGGACGACGGATAAGCCGGAAG
>CATOKN010000178.1 GCA_951800425.1 uncultured Lachnospiraceae bacterium | reverse complement strand
TAACTTGTCTTTTTCTTCACAGTCGCTATTTTTTTGAATGCTTTCTTTCCTTCTGCCCGGAAAACCAGATAAGAAGCCGCGCCTTTGACTTTTTGCCATTTTAAATTGACCGCTTTCTTGCCTTTTACCAAAGAAGCGGTAACTTTCTTTGTCGCATTTGGAAGTTTAATGCTCTTTGCGCTTCCCGCCGCGCTGTCTTTGTATGTTTTTGAGTCGCCGGATAATGCAACGACATAATACGACATATTTTTTCCGCCAACCGGATTCTCATCAAACGCCTGCGTTGCGGATACTGCGCTTCCTACTTTTGTCACGCTGTTCCCTATTGTACGGTAAAGCTGATAGGAAGAAGCGTTCGCAACGGCATTCCATGTCACTTTTACATTCGTCTGCTGACTTTTCACAGCCGTTACGGCAGGTGCATTCAGTTGTTTTGCCGCTGCTGCATGATTCCCCGTCCCCGGTTTCAGAATAAGATTCTTAACTGCGTCGCTCAAATCTTTCAAAAGCTGTTCATACTTTTCTGGCTGCAAATCCGCAGACGCATTTTTCGCCGCGTTGTAAGCAGTCTCAAACTTTCGGAAGCTTTCTGCTTCATACTTCTCTTTTTGGGAAATCAAATACTCTGTCTCCGCCAGCTTCTGGCTGATTTCAGATTTCAGATTCTGTACGATATTCTCCGTCCAGTCGCTAAACGCCCCGTTCAGCCATTCTACCGCTTCATCCACTTCTTCCTGTCCTGCCAATACGTCGCCGTAAGCTGCTTTTGCCTGTACCAGACTGTCGTAAAAATCTTTCTCCAGGCCTTTAGACTCCCATCCGATTTCCTTTTCCTTTAAAAACTCCTCTGTTTCCTGGCATTTTTCCAAAAGAGCCGCCTTATCCACGCTTCCGTATACTTTTATCTCAAATATAGCGTATTCATTTGCCCCGGCTTTTCTTTGCACGCCCTGCATCTTCACATAACGGGCCGCAGTCTCCTCAAACGTATCCGTCGTCAGGCTGCTTGTATTTCCGGTTACAGACGCCTTTTCCTGCCACTGTTTGCCGTCTTCCGACACCAGAATCTTATAGGAATCCGCGTATCTGTTTGCTTCCCAGTCAATAGCGGTTTTTGAAATCTTTCTTGTCCGTCCCAGGTCTACCATCAGAAAATCATCGTCCCGATTGGAAGAATACCACCGAGATTCATATGATGCTGACGCGCCTTCCGTCTCCGGCACATGTCCGTCTCCGTCTGTCGCTTTCCATGCCGGGAACAGCCGGAGTAGATCTGTTTCATATCCCGGATTTTTATTGTCCGCATATGCAAAGCGGTTTCTTGCCACATCCACTTCTCTGTTCGCCGCCTCGTCTTCCAACGTCAATTCCTCCACGGAAAGCGCTTTATTGTACGCCTTAATATTTCCCAGATACCCGGAGAAGTTTTCTCCAATCACATTGAGCGGAAATACAAATGTCGTACGATAATTGTTGTCCCGGTCTGTCCACGTCGACGCGCCGATTGCCCCGCCGTGATCCGGATCGCTTGCCGCCGCATAGAGAATTTTCTGAAACGCTCCGTCTACGTAAAGCTTGGTCGCCTGATACGTTCCCACAATCGTGATGCGCTGCTTTTTCGCAGATGCAATCGGATAATCAAACGACTGCGTAAAATAATCCCGGTTTAACCCCATATTTCCGTTTAATCCCGCCGCCTGAAGTCTGCCGTCATAGCCGCTGAACAATGCGGAATTTTTATCGTTGCTTTCATCCCCGTCCAGATAAACGTCAAAACTCATCGTATAAGGATAGCCAAGCGTTGTAAGCGGCGTCTCGATTTTGGTATTGCCGTCAAACTTCAACATCTTTGTATCTGCTTTCTCTACGACTTCGCCGCCTGTAATCGTTCCGTGATAATTATTTCCGCTGGCGTCATAAACCGTCTTTTTGTCTTTGGACACGTTTTCAAAATTGTAATCCAGCACGACATTCGTCCTGCTTTCAATCCTGTTTGCAATCTGCGTGCCCGGGCCTTCTTTCAAACGGTCAAATTTCTGTTCATAGGCAAGGAACGTATCGTCCTCTCTCGTTCTGCCCCAGTCTTTTTCGCCAATCATAGCGGCAAGGCGCAGATAGCGTTCGTGCAAATCCGCCTCTGTAATTCCCTCCCGGTTCTCATCGCCCCAGAGCGCGCCCATTGCTCCTTTTAACAACGGCTCTCCTTTGTCCGCGCTGATTCCCGCCGTAAATTTCGTCGGATCCCAGTTATAATAAACATAAACTTCATTCAGCATATCTTTATGATTGCGTCCCGGCGTCGTATATAAAAACGGCTGCGGAATATTAATCAGAGAAAATCCCTCCCGAAGCCTGGCCATTGGATCGTCTTCGTATCCGGAATTCCATAACGCAATCGTAATATCTTTGCTGACCGTGTCGCTGCACGGAAATTGATTGAATGCACCCCAAATAATGAGTTCTTTGCCGTAAGAAGTTTCATTCTTGCTGTACAAAGCCTTGTTTTCGGATTTGCCCAAAAGATCATTCATATAGTTAATATACTTTCCAAATCCGGCTCTTGTACCGTCCGTTTTATTCCAGTATTCATCTACGCCGGCGCTTATCGTATCCGACGTGAAAATCGCGTCGATCCCCTCAATGCCGCCCAGATATTCGTCAAACAAAGCCGTCATAAAAATCTTAGCGTTTCTGGTGTTCTCCACTATTGCCGCGTCAGAACTGTCTTCATCGATCGACAAAAGCTCAAAATTCGCCGGATTATGGATATAAAAATTCTTTTTCACGCTGCCGTCCGCATTCAGGTAAGCATCCCTTTCCAGATAGCCATAATTGACCAGTCCGGTAATCGCCTCCTGCTGGTTATAATACACATATTTGTTATACGCTGCGGAATGTCCCGGCGTATCCAACTCCGCAACGACTGTTACGCCGCGTTTTGCCATGGCTTCTTCCAGCGCCTTATATTCTTCTTTGGTATAATAAAGCTCGCCGCCATTTTCCATTCCGGTATGCGTGCTGTAATAATACTCGTAACGCTCAGGATTGTCTCCCTCTTTTAAAAATTTGGAATCCTGCTTTGCCAGAGACGGAAACAATTCTGATTCCAGCCTGTGAGATCCTTCCGTTTCTTTCCAGAGTTCCGGATCCGGAGAATACGCAGGATCTGACCACTGGTTGTCATTCAGATGAATCTGCATCGTATTCAGCTTATACCACTTAAATATTTTTGAATAATCCTGTAAAAACTGCATTCTTGTCGGAATGCGCGCAACGTCGAACATAATTCCGCGCGTACCGTACAGCGGATAATCACGAATGACTCCTTTGGGCACAAGCGTATGCGACGGATCCTGATAAAGAATCTGTTCTACGGTAACGGTTCCATACAGTACGCCTGTCTTTGCGGCGGAATAAATCTCAATGCCGTTTTCCCCGTTGACCAGCAAATAGCCCTCTTCTCCCGTTCCATAAACATCTTTCGCCAAAGATTCCAGATAGATGTTTCCTGCGCTTTTTTTTGTCCCGCTTTCAATGCTAAGCGTTCTGCCGCAGATTTCTTCCAAATCTGCCTGCAGCTCTTTTGCCACCTCCTGTAAGCCAAGTCCCGCTTTGTCATTGACAATAATCTTCGCATTTTCCTCAAGCCGGAAAACGCCCTCGTAGCCATACCACTCCTGAATGGTCGGAAGCACGTCCGGAACGGGATTTGGATTTGAAACCGCCGGAAACAAAGACGAATCGTCTGCAGTCGTTGGCTCCACCGTAACCGTCACGTTCTTCTTTGCCGTATCGGACGCGTTTGTTTTGTGCGTCGCCTCAAGAATCAGCTGAAAGCTCCTGCCCTCGATGCGGCATGGCGATAAGGTTCCGTCATCTGTAATGATTTGGCCCACTTCGCTTCCATGCACTTTTATGTCATAATTTTCAGACACGTTCGGAAGCTCAAGCCGCGTATCATTGGCGCTTACCGTAAGATTTGAAACTCTGCCAAGCGCTTCCGCCGCGGAAGATACATCGTCGATAACCCCTGTCTGCGTTCCCATAATTGTAATTTCGCGAATGGAAATCGCGTCGCCGCCCGCCAGAGAGTTCAGTTCCGTAAAATAAAACCTCACATAACGCTTCAGAGAAGAAGACGCAAGCTCTGCAGCCGGAATATTATCTGTCACGCTGTTATTATCTTCAGCCGCCCGCTCAATGCTTTTTACCGTTTCCCATCCGCCGTCCGAAGCGTCGCTTGTTTCAATCCGATACTTGGTCGCCCATACTTTCAGATGGAACGCCACCTGGATCGACGCAACTTCCGTTGTCTGCGCTTTCAAATCAATGGTAATCCACTGATCTCCCTTTGGCGTATGGTTTCCTTTCATATAACCGCCCGACCATCTGCTGTTTTCACCGTTTACGCCGTCGACTGCCTTGTCGCCTGTACAGCCGCTTATATTCGGTTCCAGTTCCGACACTTCCACAGGCTTATTTAACGCAACATTACTCTCAGCGGCAGATACGTCTGCAGCCCCTGTAAAAAACGGTCCGGACAGACTTCCAAAGACCATCGTCATCGTCAGAATGCCTGACAAAATCTTTTTCCCTGCTTTCATTTTCTTTTCCTCCCTCAATCAATTTTCCCAAAACAGCGTATGCTTTCCAATATTATACCTTTCCCCTGCTCTTATGTCTATCTTTTTACCCGTCCTACCCACGGAAATCAATTTTCAAAAAGCTATCAATAAGATATAATGATGGCATGGATAGAAAAACATTAACCGACTTCTTTGAAGAGGTAGAAACAACAGAAGAATACAATGGATACTTTTGCAGTATTG
>CATOKN010000177.1 GCA_951800425.1 uncultured Lachnospiraceae bacterium | reverse complement strand
CATTATATTGATTGCGTTTCAGGCATTGCAGGTGATTTTTCCGGTATTGCCAGGATTTCTTGGCTGTGCGGCGGGAGCCGTATTGTTTGGAAGCATGGGAGGATTCTGGTGCAATTATATCGGAATTTCGGCAGGTTCTATCATTGCGTTCCTGTTAGCGAAAAAGTATGGCGTAAAGCTGGTGGAGAAGCTGTTTCCGAAAGAACAGTATGAAAAATATTCGGGCTGGGCGGCAAAAAGCAAATCTTATATATTATTTCTATTTATGGGCATGGCGCTTCCGCTGTTTCCGGACGACTTCTTTTGTTATTTTTCCGGCCTGACCAAGATGCAGGTAAAGAAGTTTGCGGCAATTATCGTGCTTGGAAAGCCCTGGTGTATCCTGGCGTACAGCGTTGCGTTTGCCGCTATTTAAGATTTTGGAATTTTCAGGATTTGTCCGACGTCGATGAGATTGCCCGTTAAGTTGTTTAAGCTTTTGATTGCGTCAACAGTCGTATTGTATTTTCTGGATATGGCCCAGAGCGTATCGCCGGGCTGGACAAGATAGGTAATGGTTCCGTTTTCCGGCTTTTGAGACGGGACATTTTCAAGAATGCCCTGGTAGGCTTCATACAGCGCGTTCCATGTGTTAGTTCCTACGATGCCGTCGGCAGAAAGGCGCATGGCTTTTTGAAAAGCAATGACGGCCTGGGCGGTCTGGCTTCCGAAAATACCGTCCTGCGCGGGGGCGGGAACGCTGGGGTAATATTGTGAAATGACGTTTAACAGATATTGCAAAGTGATAACGTCCTGCCCTCTGGAACCCTGGCGAAGCGTAGCATCCGGGGGAATGGTTCCAATGCCAAGGTTTGTTCCCTCGCTGTTTAGTTCCGCAAGTCTGGTCACCGCGGTATACAGGCTTGAGATTTTGTACCAGGTGCTTTTGCCTACAATTCCGTCGGAAGCAAGATTGAATACGCTTTGGAATTTTTTTACCGCCGCCTCCGTGCTTTTTCCAAATACGCCGGATTCGTCCGTAATGACGGGGATGGCCGGATAATTTTTTCGGATGCGGTTCAGATAAGTCTGGATCGTCTGGACGTTTAATCCCCGGCTTCCCTGTCTTAAAGGAGTTCCCGGATAAGAGGAGACGGAGCTGGCGATGATGTTTGTTTCTGCGATTTCCAGATCTTTTGGATAATAGGAACGAAGAATTTGAAGCGGCGTCTTTCCCTGATTTGCAAGCGTTACGGTTCCCCATTGGGACAGGCCCTGGCAGGTAGCCGTCGTGCCGTTGCAAAATGAGGTAAAATAAGGATTCGACTGGCCCGGACGTTTGGCATATTCGTTAAAAATTTCATCCGCTATCCGGCTGACGGATTCATAAATTGCGCGTCCGGGAACAAAATACTGGTCGTAGGCGGTACTGTTTGTGATGTCGAACGAATATCCGCGGCTCCTGTACCACTCGGTGTAAACCCGGTTTAACGCAAACGTAATAATCGCGTAAATGTTTGCCCGAAGCGCCGCATCGGGCCAGGTGGGATAAATCTCGCTGCTTGCCACATTTTTTACGTAATCTAAAAAGGATACGCGGACGTTGGACGCAGAAGAGGAGGGCGTGCCAAGGTGAACGGTAATCGGATCCGGAATGACGACCTGGCGCAGTACATATCCGGACGAGGCCGGACCTGCCTGGCCGCGTTGTCCATTCATTGCCACGGCGGGCTTTCCAATTGTTATTTCTGACAAAACCGGCGTGCGCTGCGCATTTTGCATGGGAATCAGCGTCACCGGAAGAATGGCCGTTTCGTTTTCGTAGATGGGCAGATCCGAAACATAGATGGAGTTAAAGCCGGATGCCTGTGCCAGTACGTTGTAGCTAAAATAAGGCGTGCCAAAGAAATACTGATTGACCGAGAAATCCCTGCTTACCGTCTCCAATGGAATTTTCATAGTCTCTCCGCTTTCGTCTGTCGTTAATTCATAAAGCATGTTTCCAAAACGATCTGAGATTTTAATCTGTACGCCGTTTAACGGAACGGCGTCGTGGGCAGTTCTTGCCTGTATCGTTAAATAACCGATTGCCAAAATAAAAATCTCCTTGTTGTGTTTTCTATAATTTATGAAAAAATGGAAGAACAGTGACTGGGATTGCAATAAGAGCCATATTTTTCACTTGTCCGAACATTACTTTTCGCGAGATGCGTTTATTTTTATTTGAATTATGCTATAATGATTGTAAAAACAAAATTCCATGCACTTAGCGGGGTGAATTATGAAAGTTAAGACAATAAAAGTCTCGAATTTTAAAGGAATCGATCATCTGGAGCTGCCATTTGAGGGAAAAAGTACGATTATATTTGGGATCAACGGATCCGGAAAATCAACGATACTGCGCGCCATTGATTTAATTTATGCAAATATTATCTTTATGCTGCTGCATTCGAGAAAAAGGCTGGCGCAGTTAGAATATGATGAAATAAGTTATGGAAAGTCCAAGGCTGAGATTCATGCGGTGTTTGAGTTTCCGGACGGAGATTTGAAAGAATATCATCGTTCTATTTCCAGAGCGGATGGAAGAAGGCACAGCCAGAGCGAACTGAGAGATCTGGTCGATTTATTTGAAGACCGCTATACGGAACAAGGATACGATGACGGCAATGGAAACTGGATTGAGGAAGAGGATTTGAAAAATATGCCTGTATTTGTGAATTACGGAGTCAACAGGTCTGTTTTTGACGTTCCTTTGCGGGTTTCGAAAAAGGAGCAGTTCACAAAATTCAGCGCATTTGACAAAGCAATTGAGAGTAAAATTGATTTTCAGACACTGTTTTTGTGGTTTCGCAATCAGGAAGACATAGAAAATCAGGAGAAAGTGAGGAGAGCTGCCGAGTATGAAGACAGGAGCCTGTCGGCAGTTAAAAAAGCAATGCTTGCCATGCTGGACGGATTTGAAGATATTCATATTGACAGAAAGCCGCTGGCGATGAAAGTAAAAAAAGACGGACGGTATTTGACCATAAACCAATTGTCGGATGGCGAAAAATGTACCATTGCATTGTTTGGCGATTTGGCGCGCAGAATGGCTCTGGCGAATCCTACTCTGCCGAACCCGCTTGACGGGCAGGGCGTTGTCTTAATTGATGAGCTGGATCTGCATATGCATACATCCTGGCAAAGAAAAGTGATGCGCGTTTTGAAACAGACGTTTCCGAATATTCAGTTTATTATTACAACGCATTCTCCGCAAATTTTAGGAGAATTGGACGATACGTTTCGTTTGTTTTATATTTTGCGAGAAAACAACGGGGTCAATTTAAAACAATATCAATCTTTTATCGGATGGGACGCCAATGTTATTTTGGAAGAAGTGATGAAGACGCCCTCCGTAAATATTGAAATGAAACGACTGGTGGATCAGATGTATGAGCATATTGAGAAGAAAGAATTTGACCAGGCGGAGAAGATTGCGGATTTGCTGGATCAAATTTCCAACGGATATGTAGATGGAGTTGCGAAAGCCAGAATATTGATTTCACGGGGAAAGCGGAATGAAAAAAATTGTGAAAGAGGAAGCTCCTGCCTGGTTCGAGACATGGAAGCAGGATTTTAAAAATACCAAAGGGAAAGATGCGCGATATAAAAATGATTTTTCTTCAGATGATATGGATGGGAAAAACCGAAGAGAAACATTGCGAAAGAGCTTAATCAAAGAGCAAGGCGATATTTGCTGCTATTGTATGAAGCGGATTTCTCTGAAAAATTCTCATATCGAGCATTTTCGTCCGAAAGTGTTTTTTCCGGATATTGATTTGGATTATCAGAATTTGTTTGCTTCCTGTAATGGAGACGGCGAAATTTTTCTGGATGAGCATTGCGGACATTAAAAAGAAAACTGGTGGAGCAAAGCGATGATTTCTCCAACAGAATCAGAAATTGAGACGATGTTTCGATATACCCTGGATGGAAAGATACATAGCGTGTCAGGAAAGCCAAATGCAAATATTGCGCAGGAAATGATAACGCATATGGGCCTTGATAGTTTTCATTTACAGAGAAACCGCCGAAAGGCAATCGAAAGTACGGAAATTTTTGATGAGACAGATTATTCAGAGGAAGATATAAGAGATTTTATTGATTATTATTCGAATAAAGAGGATGGGGTGTATGTTCCGTACTGCATGGCCATCGTGGATTGCTTCAAAACCTGCTTTATAGAATAAAAGCGCGCATCTTTTACAAAACCTTTACATAAAGCCTGTCGTTTTTTCTGCCCGGATTGCTTATAATAAATACAGCAAACACAGATGGAGAGCATGATGAAAAAAATACTTGTAATTGAAGACGAAGCGGCGATTAATGATTTGATCTGCATGAACCTGGAAATTGCGGGGTATGTGCCGGTTCCGTTTTTTGACGGGGAAGAATTCAGCCGCCATTTAAAAGAAAACCACGACTACGACCTGGCGCTTTTAGACATCATGCTGCCGGGGAAAGACGGCTTTGCATTGCTTTCGGAATTAAAAGCCTGTGGCATTCCCGTAATTTATCTGACGGCAAAAGGCGATTTGTCCAGTAAAGTCAAGGGTTTAAAAAGCGGCGCGGAAGATTATCTCGTAAAGCCTTTTGAAATGTTAGAGCTTCTGGTCCGCATGGACAACGTCTTAAAACGCCATGGAAAAGAAGAGCCGGAGGAAATCCGCATCAAAGACGTCGTGATCAACGAGAAAAAAAGAACCGTTTCAAAAGGCGGCGTTGAAATTTCCATGCAGCCGATGGAATACGACTGTCTGATGGCGTTCTGGAAATACAGAAACAGAGTTATGACAAGAGATCAGCTTTTGAATGTACTCTGGGGCGTCAATTTTGAGGGAGAAAGCCGTACGATTGACGTGCATGTGGCGAA
>CATOKN010000176.1 GCA_951800425.1 uncultured Lachnospiraceae bacterium | reverse complement strand
GACCAATGCTTTCCATCCGCTGCTGTACGGAATGGACAAAAAGAGCATCTGTTGTTTTGGCAGATTCACCGTTCCTTTTACCATATTTATGCCAATTTCCTCATGCTCCAATTTACAGCTTCGCAGCGTCTCTGCCTGACGCGCATAAGTTTCCATCGGCTGGCAAATAAGTTTCATATCTTCAAACCGATACGTCCCTTTTTGATTAAAGCGAACCGCAACAGATGACGAAGCCGTCTCGTGATACCCAAGATTCACCAAAAAATCTTTTTGTCCGCTGTAAAGCCTGTGAGTTTTATCGGTATACCGCCAGGAAGTTTTCGCAGAATCCGAATTTATATTCATTATAAACTCATTTTCTCTTACATCCTTGCTTTTTATATTAACTCCCTGAAACCATAGATATATTTCACACTTTCCAGGAGCCGAAAATTTCAGCTTTGCTCTACCGCCTTTCTTCTTAACCAGAAAACTCCCGTCCGGCCGAATCTCTACATTTTTATCACACTCTATCTTATAATTTAACGAACGGGATGTAAAATCAGGATTTGTTTTGGGAAAATCTTTTACTGGAAGCTCCTGCTCATCAATCACAACTCCCTGCATCATAGCTTCCTGCCGTTCTATTGGTTTCATATCCTCATACTCCTCTCTTGGAATATATGACGAATACAAAACCCCCAGAGGAAGCGCATATTTATTTTTATAAATATGATATTCTCTCGCTCCAAGTACAACCTTTTCTTTATATTGATACCCAAACGGCACAGCTTTTCTTTTTTTACTTCGCACATAATATTTTACGCCTGCAATCGCATTTAAAGAAACCCTGCCGTCTAAATCCGTATAATTATAACTTCGAAACCGCCTCATATCCATATCAGCTAAATATTCTGCAATACTTCCATTTTCCAGACTCCAATAGTAATCCAGTCCATTTACGCCTGCAAGAGCGGCTGTGTTTCTGGAAAAATTAAAATCATCTCTGTCAAAACGAAAAAAATTTTTCTCCTCCAATGCAACCTGGCGCATGGCAAATGCAGAACTTGTAATGATTTTCTCCCATGCGGTTTTTGCCGTTACATAGTTTGATTTGTTGTTCTTTCCGGGCAAGTAAAAAATACCAAACCAATTCAGACCAATATGAAGAAGCATAACGCAAAGAAAAACGAATGAAGCGAACCGGATGCTGTTCTTATTATTCCAAAACCTTGCGACAAATAGCGGAAACAGAACCGCAAATAAGAAAAGTATCCCAATCCAGACTTCATGCCCTTTCGTTCCGACTGCAAAATAGCCTGCAATATAAATAAGACCTCCTATGACCACAAATTTCACAGAAGTATTCTTGTAGATCAACATATCTTCCCAGACCGTGACCAAAATATAAGAAACAAGGGCCGCATAAATCCAGCTCCAACGGTTCGAAATATAGGAAAACCCATTTAACACCTTTCCAAAAACAGGAATCCAAAGCATAGCCGTCATAATGAAAAACGATGCTTTCAACGCGGAATGCTGCTTCTTTTTTCCAAACAATACAAAAACGGCAAGCAGAGCCGGAGCTGTAAATCCCAGATTCGTCCTTCGTTCCAAACTTCCGGCCGCCAGAAATCGCATCATGAATTTTTTATAATAAGAAAGCTGATACAACACCGGAATGCTTTGATCTGCTTTCATTCGATCCGTCTGCATAAACTGCATCACAACCGGAATCAAAATCACCGCGGACATTAACATCCCCACGCATGCATAACAAAAAAAACGTCCGATAACGATACAAAATTCTTTAAACTCATATTTCTGCCGGAACGTAAAAAATCGAACGCAAACGTAAAAGCATACGGCAAATGCAATCGTATAAAAAAAATAAAAATTGCTCACGGCAGACAAAAAAACCATCAAAATAAACAGTGTAGGTCGTTCACCTCTGAAAATGCGTTCCGCCCCTACAAGCAAAAGAGGCAGATAAATCATTGGATTAATAAAAAAGGGATGGCAAACAGCTCCATATATAACGGCTCCGCAAAAAACATATCCCATTGCTCCCGCCAGAACCGCCTTTTTTCCCTTTTTTCTTTCAAAGCAAAAATAACTAAAGCTTGCTCCTGACAGATACATCCTCAAAAGAATCAACGCGTCGTACAGATATTCGGAATATTTGGCCGGCACTGCAATGCTGATTAGATTCAGCGGATCACCGATGACATAATAATGAAACGTCGTAATAACATCCGAACCGTATCCAACATGAAAATCCCAAAGTGGAATCTGAAAATTATGTAAAAGAAATATATTTTTTAGTACTTCGCGTCCCCATTTTCCAAAATAAGAAAGCGCAACGTAATGCTGCAAAAACCCGTCTTGCTTCCATATCAAACTCTTACCGCTGGAAAACAACAAAATATATACGATTGGAATCATCATAACAAACAACAGCGTATATGCCGCATAGTATCTGATTTTTTCGCTTTTCCGCCATTGCGCCATCTTTATACCCCACTCCTTTGTAAATTTAAAAGTTTCGCAGATTATCCTAATCTGCGTACATGTTTTTGTATAATATTAACTAAATTAGCATTTATTATACGAAAAAAACTGAAAATTTGTCAATCTATTACTTACATAAAAATGGATTTTAAGATAAAAATTGTTTAAAAATGTTTTTATTATCCAAAAAAATTTATAAATCGTCAAAAAGAAACATCTTTCTAAAGCATATCTGTAGTATTGAATTCCAATCAAATGCACGATCCATAAAAACAGCCGTTAACAAATTTCGCAACCTTTTAAAATAGACCGTTTTCATATTTTTTCGCAGATTAGGATACTCTAAGAACATCTCAATCAAACATGGGAGGAACCATACATGCATCAACCAGATAAAAAAGATAATATGATTTATTGGATTACCTATACGTTGCTTTTTGCCGCAATGATTCCGGCCGTTTTAAGCATACTGATTGCAAGCGGAAAAAGCCTGGTATGGAATTCGGACGGATTGCGCCAGCATTATATCGCGCTCGTTTATCTCGGCAGATGGGGCCGGGAAGTTCTGGAAAACATTTTTCTGCACCATACGTTCGAAATTCCTCTCTGGGATTTTTCAATAGGATATGGTTCTGACATAATGACGTCTTTGCATTATTATGTATTTGGCGATCCCTTAAATCTAATCAGTATCGCCGTGCCTTCCAGATACACGGAGCATCTGTACGGCATACTGATTCTTTTCAGGATGTATTTATCCGGAATAAGCTTCAGCATTTACTGCCGCAAAAGAAACCTATCCCGGCAGGCGTCTCTTGCGGGAACTTTTTGCTACGTTTTCTGTGGTTATACCATGTTTTCTGCCGCGCGGCATCCTTTTTTCCTGATTCCAATGATCTACTTTCCTTTGCTTTTAGTCGGTGCGGAACGTATATTTGAGGGAAAAAAATCTCCTTTGTTCTCCATCATGGTTTTTCTCTCTGCCATCAGTAATTTCTACTGCTTTTATATGATTGTCTTTGCCGTTTGTTTTTATGTCTTCGTACGGTTTTTTACGCTTCGTCACGAACGCCCTTTCAAAGATTTTCTTTCTGTAATAGGACGCTTTTTTTGTCATGCCTGCATTGGCGTATTGATGTCCGCAATCATTTTCTTTCCGATTTTAATTCAGTTCTCAGGAACCAGCAGAATGAATGCCAGTCAAATTTACGGCTCTCTTTATTCCTTAAGGTATTATAAAAAGTTCATGTCCAGTTTTTTAAACTCCTTTTACGTAGGAGAATGGACCGTCCTTGGATTCACAGCTCCTTCTGCGCTGGCCATAATCGTACTGTTTGGAAAAAGAAAGCAGCATACCGCCTTAAAAATATCTTTTCTCACGCTGACTGCAATGCTGTGGATTCCTTTCTTTGGCAAAATTTTGAACGGCTTTTCTTACGTGTCTAACCGCTGGTGCTGGATTTATGCTTCGCTTATTTCATATATTACAGCCGTCGTATGGAAAGACATAACAGAATTAAAGCCTGTCTCAAAACTGATTGTTACTACGGGAAGCCTGGCCTATCTGGTCTGTCTGGCCACTTTGGGCGCCAAAAGAGAATGCATTCTTTTCGGCGGACTGCTTCTTATTCTAGCAGCGTTCAAAGCTCTTTCCGGCATTTTGAAAAAGGACGTCTTCTTTCGCCTGATACCGCTTACTATTTTCTGTATCATACTACTGCACAGTATATCAAACTGGAGACAGCTTTTCTTCGCCTCGCACAAAAACAACGTATCAACCTATACTGATTTCGGCAAAGCATATCAAAAAACCTCGTCCACTTCTCCTTTTGCCGTAAACAAGTTTTCTGAATCAGAAAAAAATTTTTATCGTATCGAAACGGATAATTTTGAAGTTGCAAATTCCCCCCTGCTGGCGGATCATAGCAGCGTGCTTTACTACTGGAGCTTAGAAAACGGATGCATTTCCAACTATCTGATGGATATGTCCATTGCAAAATTTCGCGTTTTCAATTTCAAAGATTTAGACCACCGTACTTTTTTGGACGCTCTTGCAGACGTCAAATATTTTGTTCAAAATAAGACAGATTATCTGCCTTATGGATATGAATATCTGGATACCGTTCCGCTTGGCCCAAACGAATTTCGAGTATATAAAAACAAATATGCGCTTCCGCTTGGATACACCTATCGTTCCCGCATTCCATATGAATCCTACCAAAACATGGATCCCATATCCCGACAGGAAGCGCTTCTTCAGGGAATTGTACTGGACAAAGAGCCGGACGGATCTTTTGACAAGACGCCTACTGCAAATCCGTCCTTTACTTCAAAATCCATTGATTATAATCTTGAGTGCAAAAAAAATGTAACAAAGCAGCCGGACGGCAGCTTTCTGGCGGCAAAG
>CATOKN010000175.1 GCA_951800425.1 uncultured Lachnospiraceae bacterium | reverse complement strand
CCAGTATGTCTCCCTCCCCAAGCAAAAGACGCTTCCCTTTGTACTCCCTCTTTCCCGTCTTAAAATTAAAAGACGGCATAGCAACGGCTTCTCCCCGCAAAAGAGCAGACATGTCCTGGTTAAACTGTTCTACGTCCAAAGCTTCCAGACATTCAAAATCCAGATTGCCCTCTTCATCCCTGGGCGCCTGTTCCCTGTCCAGATAATAATTATCCAAAGACAGCGGATGCGGCGTTAACCCAAGCGAGGAAAGCTGCACGGAAAGCCGGTGGGAAAACGTCGTCTTTCCGGAAGAAGACGGCCCTGCAACCATGACGAATTTGCAGTCGCCGCGATTGGCAATCATCTGGGCCATCTGTCCAATCCTTTGCTCCATCAGCGCTTCCTGTATCATAATAATCTCCTGCATCCTGCCGCAGGAAATGGCGTTATTCAGCGCCCCTACCGTATCCACTCCCATCGTACGGCCCCATTCTCTGGAGCGGATAATGGTATCAAAATACTTTTCAGATGGTTTAAATTCCGCAACCTCCCTCGTATTTTCATTGGGAAACAACAGAACAAATCCGTCTTTATAAGCTTTTAAATCAAAATATTTCAGATAGCCGGTATGAGCGGCCATAAACCCATAATAATAATCCAGATGATTGTCCAGCGAATAAATATTTACTTTGGAACTTCTGCGGTAACGAAACAGGCATTCTTTCTCTGACATACCGTATTCCCGAAACAGTTCCACCGCATCGTCCGTCTTCATGCTGAATTTAAATATTGGAAGCGACTGCTTTACCATACGAAGCATTTCTTCTTTCAATTCCGTTAAAAACGCTTCCCCTGGCTTTCCATAAACCGGAAGCTCGCAGTAATATGCCTGACTGATGCAGCATACGACGCGAACCGCAGATTTTTCTTTCCCCAGCAAATGATGCAGCGCCTTTTGCATCAGCAGCGTAACGCTCCTGCGGTATGCTTTTTTTCCGGCATTGTCAGCCGTCGTCACAAACGCAACGTCTCCGCTCTTTTTTGCCCTTTTATGCAGTTCCAGCAGTCGATTGTTTAAAGACGCCAGAATAATATCGTCCGGAAAATTTTTCTGATATTCTTTTGCAATCTCAGAAAACGGAATGCCCTTTTCGAATTCTCTTTGCTCTCCGCAGACGTTTAATACAATTTTTTCACCGTCCATAACAGTCCCCTCACATGATGGAATATGGAAATGCAGCCTCCTGCGCGGCCACTTCCAATTCCCCGCAGCGCTTTTCCAGATACTCTTTCATATATCGTACAAAAATATGTTCTAATCCGTAATGTCCTGCGTCAATGATGCAAAGCCCCCTGGCCACGGCGTCGATACCGTCGTGGTGATCGATGTCCCCGGTAATCAGAACGTCTGCCTGACGGGCAATCGCATTGCCAATTTCGCTTTTTCCGGACCCGGGAGCAACAGCCGCCTTTCTTATCATACGGTCTTTATTTCCAAAAACTTTTACATGCTGCAAGGAAAACGCGGCTTTTACAAACGCGGCGCAGCATTCCAGCGTCATCGGCTCCATCAAATCGCCGGCCCGTCCGATTCCCTCTTCCCTGCCGTCCGAAAACGCCGTCACATCCAAAACCTCATAACGCTCCAGTCCAAGCATTGCCGCAGCCAAATCAGCCATGCCTTTTACGTCAAAATTGGTATGCATCGCATAATATGCAATGTCGTTTGAAATCAGGCGAATAAGGCGTCTGCCGATAAAATCATCCGCCGTCACACGCCGGATTCCTTTAAAAATCAAAGGATGATGTGTCAAAAGCAAATCTGCGCCCGCTTCGACGGCTTCCTCTATCGCTTCATCCGTAGCGTCTAACGCAATATATATTTTTTTGATTTCCTTATTGCAGTCTCCTGCCAAAAGCCCTACGTTATCCCAGTCCAGCGCATAGGAAACGGGCGACTGCTCTTCCAATATCCGTATCACTTCCTGCAAAATCATTCTGTGGATCCTCCTCTCAGCTTTGCAACGCGGCGTTTATATAATATAATTCCTGTTCCACTTCCGCTTTGCGGGCCAGCGCGGCTTCTCCCTGCCGGAGGGCCAGGCCGGATAAAATTGCCTGACACTGCTTTTTTTGAAAGCACAGATAAGAATCCAGCGCTTTACGCCCGCAATGAAGCGTCCGGTCTCCAAATCGGTACACCATCTGCCATTCTTCCTGCGTATATTGCAAAGATTTTTCTCCCTCCATCACGACATGCATCATGGGATAATATTTTCCCTCTTCCAAAACCATATCCTCTCTGTCAATGATATAGCCGTTTTGATACAGATATTCCCGCACTTTTCTGATTTCTGACTGCGGCTGCAAAATCAGCTCTTTCGCAGCGCGAATCACATCTTCGCCCTCCTGTAAAATATGGAGCATGACGCCGCCGCCCATTCCGGCAATCAAAATCGAATCCGCCTCTTTCGGCGCAAGAGCTTTCACCCCGTCCGAAATCCTCAAGGTTATGTAATCACCCAGTCCATAAGCCTTTGTATGCTCTTTTGCACGCAGCAGAGGCCCTTTTCTTATATCCATTGCAAACGCCCTCTGAATTTTTCCCGTCAAAAGAAGATATATCGGTAAATAGCCGTGATCGGTTCCTACATCTGCCAGTATGGCGCCCTCCTGAACCATATCCGCCAAATGCGTCAGTCTTTGTGAAAGCTTCACCATGCCATCACTCTAAATAATCTTTGAGCTTGCGGCTTCTGCTTGGGTGACGCAGTTTACGCAGCGCTTTTGCTTCAATCTGACGAATGCGCTCTCTTGTGACGTTAAATTCTTTTCCGACCTCTTCCAGCGTCCTCGCGCGGCCGTCTTCCAGCCCAAAACGCAGCGTAAGCACTTTCTGCTCGCGCTCCGTCAGTGTGCCAAGCACTTCCTGCAGCTGCTCCTTTAACAGCGTAAAAGCGGCTGCGTCCGCCGGAACCGGAACATTGTCGTCCTGAATAAAATCTCCAAGATGGCTGTCTTCTTCTTCTCCGATTGGCGTCTCTAAAGAAACCGGCTCCTGGGAAATTTTCAAAATTTCACGCACCCGGTCCACCGGCATATTCATTTCTTCTGATATTTCTTCCGGGGTCGGCTCTCTTCCAAGCTCCTGCAATAATTGTCTGCTGACGCGGATCAGCTTATTGATTGTCTCAACCATATGCACCGGAATGCGGATTGTCCTCGCCTGATCCGCAATCGCCCTTGTAATCGCCTGGCGAATCCACCAGGTTGCATACGTAGAAAATTTGTATCCCTTGCGGTAATCAAATTTTTCCACGGCTTTGATCAGTCCCAGATTTCCCTCCTGAATCAAGTCCAAAAACAGCATGCCGCGACCCACGTAGCGTTTGGCAATGGAAACGACAAGACGCAGATTCGCCTCCGCAAGACGCTTCTTCGCCTCCTGATCTCCAAGCTCCATACGCTTCGCCAGGTCAATCTCTTCCTCTGCGCTCAACAGAGGCACTTTTCCTATCTCCTTTAAATACATGCGTACCGGATCTTCAATGCTGACGCCATCCGGAACGGAAAGATCAATTTTTTCAACCTCGATTTCATCTTCTTCGCTGAGCAAAATATCATCGTCGTCATCGTCGCTGATGCGAAGTACGTCGATATTATTTGACTCAAGACAATCCAAAATCTTCTCGAATTCTTCTGCGTTCAACTCCATTTTCTGAAAAAAGTCGCTGATTTCCTGATATTCCAGAATATTTTTCTTCTTCTTGGCAAATCCGACAAGTTCTCTTAATTTTTCATTCAATTTTTCCGCTCTCGTCGCCTTATCCTGAACGGCTGCATCTTTTTCAGGACCTTTTGCGGCCTTATTTTTCTTTTCTTCCATGTTCTCTTCCTCTCATAGTTCGTTACTATTCTGTCCTTATTCGATAGAAATATGCAATTTTTCCAGTTCTTCCAATTGCCGCTTATCTCTGACAAGCTGCTGCAAACCCGCCATATCGGTCGGATCCAGATTGGATGAGCGGAACCGGATGCTGTTTTGCTTGATGCGGATTACGGTTTCTTTCAGCGCCTTTTCCATTCCCGCTTTTGTTTCCACCTTGGGAATGTGCGCGTGAAACAAAGAAGCAATTTCTCTTTGTTCCTCCTTTTCCGGAAACATTCCCGCAATCCTGCCGGGATTCACCTCTCCTTCCGTTTCAAATTGTTCGTACAAAGCCCTCGCGGCCCTGCGGTAAATTTCTTCTGTAAAATCTTCCGGTTCAATATATTTACGAATAACGGAAAATAAACCGGCATATTCAATCATCCAGGTCAAAAGCAGCTTTTGAGACTGCTTCATTCCGTCTTCTTTTTTCTTTTTTTCTCCGGCGTATCTTTCCGTCTTTGCTTTTCTTACAGGAACCCTGGCTTCTCCCTTTACGCCCATGGAAAAAACAAGCTTTCGCAGATTTGAAAAACCCATCCTGTATTTTCCCGCAACGGCCTCAATATAATTATCCCTTTCCAGGCCCTCGTCAAACTCTAACAGCTTCTTTGCAATTTCGTTGTAAAACAAAGTTTTGCTTTCCGGATCTCCCAGATCATAATTCTGTTCCATCATCCGGATTTCAAACAAAAAGCTGTTTTCCGCCGATGCGATTCTCTGTTCATACGCTTCCGCTCCCAATGCTTTGATAAATTCATCCGGGTCTTTGTACGGTCTCATGTCTACGATTTTTGCCGCAATGCCCGCTTCTTTTAATATTGGAATCGCCCGAAGCGCGGCCCGAACGCCCGCTGTGTCGCTGTCGTAAGTCAGATACACTTCTTTTGCATACCGCTTCAGCAAGTTTGCATGGCCGCTGGTTAAAGCCGTTCCAAGAGACGCCACCGCATTATCAAAACCCGCCTGATGCAGCGCAATCACATCCATATAG
>CATOKN010000174.1 GCA_951800425.1 uncultured Lachnospiraceae bacterium | reverse complement strand
AATTCGGATACCATATGCCCTGTCCGTTCGTATCAATGACAGGCGCCGCTCCCTCGCCGTATGCATCGACTACAATCGGAGCTTCTTCGCTTCCGCTCTGCCCGTACAAATGCAAATATCCATCCGTAAACACCGAGCCGCGCTCCAGCAAAACCTGATCGCCGGGAGCAAGCGTAAGCTCGTTGATTTTTTGCAGACTGTAAAACGGCGTATTCTGGCTTTTTCCATCGTTTCTGTCTTTTCCATTCCGCGTACTGACATAATAAACAGTTCCTCCGGACGTCTGCGCTGTCTCTTTCGCTCCCGCTTCCATACCCGGAATGATGGAGGAACAAAGCACTGACAATGCCGTAATTATCGTAAGGATTCTTTTTTTCATCATAGTCTTCCCCTCCTTAAGCTTCCGGCGCTTCCGTCAGATAACCGATGCGGATTTCTGCCGCGCTTCCTGTCGGACGCTGATTATCTTTCACAGAATCAATCGCCCTCAGCTTGACATAACGCGCGTTTACCGTATCAAACTCTGCGTATTTTGTCGTGGCGTCTCCGTCCCAGTCTCCTGTTTTTACCGAAGTCCAGGTCTGATTATCGTTGCTGACTAACACCTGGTACTTTGTAAAAATGCCTTTGTTTTGATTTTGTCTCGGCACATACGTCACCCGGGATACAGGCTTGCTGCTCTTTAAATCCAGACAAATCCAGACAACGTCCTGCGTAGAATGGCTCCATTTCGTATTCCAGATCGTATCGACGTTTCCATCCAGCACATAGCTTGCGGGCGTCGCGTCTGCTGGGCCTGCCCATGGCGACGTGCCGTCTTCTTCGCTTTCCGCAAATGCCGTCATCGAATTTTGCTCATAATCTACAAATACTTTTTTCTTTACAATTTCAAGCGCATATTCCGCGGTATCGTTCCCTTTCGCAATCACAACGGACGCTCCCGTAGAGATAATGTCTTCGTCCCGAAGCTCTTTTCCGTCTTTCATAAAGCGAATTTCTACGTCTCTGGCATAAATGAGCTTTTCTTCTAATTCTTTTACCGTTGTATTTTTGGGTATGTCTTTTACTTTTCCGTCTTCAACCAAAATGCCGTCGCCGCCCAAAGCCAGAATGCTTTCCGCCGCATTGGATTCGTACGCGCCAATATCCGGCTGCCCGCCTACCTGATTGCCGAAAAAGTCATATTTCGCGCCGCCGCCCGTCAATGTTCCGGCATTGATAGCCGGAGAATCTTCCGACAGCTTATACCCGTCGAACGCATCTTTTTCATGAAGCGAGCCCGCATTCGAGCCAAGCGGCCCGCTGCCCGGATCGAGGAATTTCGGATCGGAAGTAATGGAATTTTCAGGAAGTGTCGAGCCGTTGTATCCGTAAAAGATATTATTTGCATAGCTGCGTCCTGCTTTTACAATCGTTTCGCTTGCACTTTTTCCGGTGCTGACATTATAAAAGATATTGTTTTTTAAAACCGCCGCGCCGTTATAATTGCTTTTATCTATAAAAAGCTTTGTGTTTAAATCGTTTCCAATATAAAAGACGTTATTATAAATTTCAGCTTTTGGATTGGCGTCTGCCAGAGCAATCAGTCCCTTTAAATCGTTCTGGCTGATGTTGTACCGGAATACGCCCCGGTAAGCCTCCACGCCGCAAATCATAATGCATCCGCCGCCGTTATTATGGCTGTAATTATACTGATAAATCGTGCCGTCCGACCAGTCTACGTCCCATGGCTGTCCGTCCTGGGAATCTACCGTATCAAATACTTCGTTATACTGGAATACGGCGTCTTTGCATTTCCAGGGCCAAATCGCGGCGCAAAACGGCTGCCAGAATATCTTTTCATTTGTTCCCGGATAACATGCTTCCAAATCATATTTTCCGTCCAAATCGGAACCCGCCCGATCCGAGACGTTTCTCTGAATAAGCGGCCGATAGGCGTACATGGCCACAATGCCGTCGTTTCCTACATTTTGTACGTAATTGCCCTCCAGCAAAAGATTGGTATGCCCATATGTCATAGCCGCATCATCCGAAATTTCCTTTCCCTGAAAAGAGCTGTTTCGGTAGGTGTAGCCTACGCAGATACCGGCTCGGGAGACGTCTTTGACGTGACAGTTCGTAATTTTCACGTCGTGATACCTTGCAATCCCGGTTTCCGCTTCATTTTGGGGAGGAAGCACGTTCATCTGAATTCCTCCGTTGTTCATGTGCTTATCTTCAATATTTCCGTCTATATTGTGAATATACAAATCGTAAAGATACACATGCTCCATCGTACCGCCGTCTTTTGCAATGCCTGAAACCCCGGTGCGGTCCATGCGGTCGTCAATTTCCGACGCGCTGCTTACCGCTCCTTTAAAATCGTCAAAATCATCGAAACGGTTTGTAATTTCCAGTCCGCTGACTTCTACAAAATCTACGTCGTACAAAAGAATCGCCGAAGACACATAGCCTCTGGAGCGGTGTTTCCTGTTATCAATCGCGCCGCCGTAAGACTGATACCATACGCCCTGTCCGTTTGCATGGATGGCCGGGCGATTTTGTCCGTCGCCATAACTGCCAATGACAATCGGCGCGTCTTTTGTCCCGTGAACGTCTTTCAGATGAATATAACCGTTAAATTCCGAGTCTTTTTCCAACAGCACCTGATCGCCCGGATGTAACGTAATCTTTTTTAAGCGGTCAAGCGTTTCCCAGGCTTCGTCCTCCGACGTGCCGTCATTTGCATTGTCTCCGTTTCTGCTGCTGACATAATATGTCGTGCCAGATGCTTTCGTCTCCGCCGCGCCTACCAAATGTGCGGACAAAAAGTTTGGGCCACTCCCTATGACAGCCAGCGCGCATACAAGCGCCAACACTCTTTTTTTCATTCTTTCTCCTCTCAATTTCTATTGGCCGACATGTTCTTTCATAAATTTGTAAACTGCTTCCACATCCCCCTCCACGAAAGAGTCTGCCGCGCGTCGTTCGATTATTTGATTATAATTTTCTTCCCGCAGCGTTTTGTTGATATTGTCCTTAACGTCGTCAATGTTTACGGCGCCGTTTTCTTTTCTGTCGATGCATTCAATCAGGTACAGACAGCCGTTTTCATCCAAAACAGGCGTAGATTCTCCTGCCGCCAATTCCCATGAATACTCCAGAATGTCGCTGATGCTTCTGGAATATACGTTCAGTTCTTCCGCCGCAATTTCTACATGCTCCAGATAAGGAGAAACGCCGGCTTCCTTTTCCGCCAGCTCTTTCAGGGAATGCGCCGGATCCATCTGCTTGTAAATTGACGTCAGGCAATTTTTCAGCGTCTTTACTTCCTGCTCACTCAATTCCTCCGCTTCATATGGAATTTTGATGTAAGCAAGCGTCCTGTCGTCTTCCTGTCCATAGTACTCCTTATGCTCTTCGTAATACGCTTCCCTGTCTGCGTCGGTTATGTTCATTCCCTCATTTTCAAGATCCTCGCAGTACTGTTTCTGAATCGTATCCATCTCGTATTCCCGGTACAGCTCCAGCGTATACTCTGACAGTCCGTAAACGGCTTCTCCTTTTTCTATTTTTTCTTTCCGGATGGAATTTTCAAGCTCCCACCGCTTTAAAAAGGCGTCGTAACTATCGTCCGCAACGTACCCTTTTTCTTTGGCCAGACCGTAAACCGCATAGAAATACTTCAATTCCTCAATCGCCTCGTCGGCCAGCTTTTCATATGGAAGCTCTCCCTCCGCTTCTCTCTCCCAGAATCCGGCGTCTACGCTTCCCGCGCCTTTTCCGGTAAAATAACTTGTCACTTCGTACTTTCTCAGCGAAGCCGCATTTAAAAATTCTTCTTTGTCTATTTTGTTTCCATTAATTGTCAGGGAAAAACGATTCCTTGAAAAGAATAAAACAAGAAAAACAAGAATTGCCAGAGCTGCGATTGTTGTAAATATACAGATTTTCTTCTTCACTTGACTTTCTCCTATTCATTTTAAACAAGATAATTGACTTTATCTCATTTGTATTATATCATTTTGATAAACTTTTTTCTTGTTTAATACCGTCCAGTTTATATTATTTTTTGTATAATTCGGAACTAAGTACAGGTGATTTTTTATGATGGAAAAAAACAGTTCAAAACAGCGCCATTTCGCCGGAGACGGAACTATTTTTCTTGGCGCGCAGTCGATTATCAGCGCGACCATACAAAGGCGGGAATATCCTTATATATTTGCAAAGCACATCCACAAATCCGTGGAAATTTACCTGATTGATTCCGGGCGGTGCGCCATGGATATTAACAATGAAAAGTTCTTTTTTAAAGCCGGGGATTTTGTCATGATTTTTCAAAATACGGTTCATTCCTTTTATCTGGAAGAAAAAAATGTCTGCACGTTCCGGCATATTCATTTTAATCCTGCTATTTTTACGCATTGGAACCTGACTCAAAGCGAAGAAAATCCATTAAACCTGATGGACGCCCTGCTGATGTCCCGTAACCGCCATTGCCATCTTAAGGCAGATTCAAAAATATCGTTCCTGATTACAGATATTCTGGAAGATTGCGGCAGCGAGAGCCTGGTTTCTTCGGCGATGGCAAACCTGCATATGGCGGAGCTTTTGCTTTATCTGATTAAGCTTTCACATCCGGACTTTTCTATGTTAGAAGAAGACGGCGTCCATACGCCGGAGCATATTCGTTATGTCTCCTATGCGCTTTCTTATATCCATGAAAATTATTCCGGAAAAATCCTGATTCCGGACATCGCCTCGCACTTAAACATTTCCCCGCGTTATTTAAGCAAGGTATTTTATCAGCATATGAATCTGACCATATTAAACTACATCAACATCTACCGCATCAATCAGGCCATTGACCTGATGTTAAATACAAATTTTACGCTGACAAATATCGCCGCGCAGGTAGGGTTAAAAG
>CATOKN010000173.1 GCA_951800425.1 uncultured Lachnospiraceae bacterium | reverse complement strand
TCTGATGAAGATGCTGCGTTTTGCTTTTGTCTTTTCTTCCGAGGAGCTTATCATTTTGATCGTCGGCATGGCGACGGCGTTTCTGGTTTCGCTGAGCGTTATCCGGTTTTTGATGGGATACATTAAGAAGCACGATTTCAAGGTGTTTGGCTGGTATCGAATCGTACTTGGAATTCTGGTTCTTGGCTATTTTACATGTTTAAGATAGGAGGTTGCATGCATGAAGAGCGTTTTGCAGGAATCTAAGTTTCATCTGATTCCGCTTGGAGAAGTCGGCGGATTTAAAGTACGGCCGGGGCTGTATGAAATCAACGGAGCGACGGCAATTCCCGGCGGGGTGAATTTTACGATTCATTCCAATCAGGCTACGGGATGCGAGCTGCTTTTATACCATAGAAAAGAGAGCGAGCCCTATGCCGTGCTTCCTTTTCCGGAAAATTACAGAATTGGCAATGTTTTTTCCATGATTGTCTTTGGTCTGCAAATTGAAGAGTTTGAATATGCGTATCGGGTAGACGGCCCTTACTGTCCGGAAAAGGGATTGCTGTTTGATAAGAAAAATGTCCTGTTAGACCCGTATGCGAAAGCGGTGACCGGACAGAGCGTCTGGGGCGGTAAAATCTGGGGCAAAGAAAATCACTACCATGCCAGAGTCGTAAGAGACGACTTTGACTGGCAGGACGCGAAGCCGCTTTTGACGCCGCTGGAGGATACGATTATTTATGAAATGCACGTGCGGGGCTTTACGCAGGATTCGTCTTCGAAAGTAAGCTGCCCGGGGACGTTTGCGGGCATTATTGAAAAGATTCCGTATCTTTTGGATTTGGGCGTTACCGCGGTAGAGCTGATGCCGATTTTTGAATTTGACGAGACGAGGGAAGCCAGAGAATACGAGGGCAATCTGCTTTTGAATTACTGGGGATACAGTACGGTCAGCTTTTTTGCGCCAAATACGAGCTATGCGGCGAAAATCGAATACAATCAGGAGGGAAACGAGTTAAAGAACCTGATTAAAATTCTGCATGAGCATGGCATTGAGGTTTATCTGGACGTGGTGTTTAACCATACGGCTGAGGGCAACGAAAACGGCCCGGTCATTTCGTTTAAAGGGCTGGACAACCAGATTTATTATATTTTGACGCCGGACAATTATTATTATAATTTCAGCGGGTGCGGCAATACGTTAAACTGCAATCATCCGATTGTCCAGCAGATGATTTTGGAATGTCTGCGCTATTGGGTGATTACGTATCGCGTAGACGGATTCCGGTTCGACCTTGCGAGTATTTTAGGACGGAACGAAGACGGTTCTCCAATGAGTAAGCCGCCGTTGTTACAGTCTCTGGCGTTTGATCCGATCCTTGGAAATGTGAAGCTGATTGCGGAGGCCTGGGATGCGGGAGGTCTGTATCAGGTAGGAAATTTTCCATCCTGGAACCGCTGGGTGGAGTGGAACGGAAAATACAGGGATGATTTGCGCGCGTTCTTAAAGGGAGACTGCGGAAGAACGAATGCGGCGGTTACCAGGATTTTTGGCTCTTCCGATTTGTATGAGGAGAGGACGGGCTGTAATGCTTCGGTGAATTTTATTACGTGCCACGATGGGTTTACGCTCTATGATTTATACGCTTATAATCAAAAGCACAATGAAGCAAACGGCTGGGATAATTCAGACGGCGCGAATGACAACGCGAGCTGGAACTGCGGCATGGAGGGAGATACCGAGGATCCGCAGGTAAACCGGCTCAGGCTGCGCATGATGAAAAATGCGGCCGCTGTGCTGTTTTTGAGCCGGGGCGTTCCGATGTTTCTGGCGGGAGATGAGTTTGCAAATACGCAGTTTGGAAATAACAATCCTTATTGTCAGGACAATATTATTTCCTGGCTGGACTGGGGACTTCTTAAGAAAAATCAGAATTTATTTTCTTTTTTCAAATATATGATTGCATTCCGCAAAAAGCATGATCCGGTGCGAAAGCATACGCCCGCGTGCAGTTTTTCCTTTCCGGAGCTGAGCGCGCACGACGTTACTCCCTGGGAAAGTAATTTCCATGGAGATTCCCATTATATCGGCATTATGTTTGCCGGACGAACGAATGAAGTCGATGACTGCGTTTATCTGGCAGTCAATACGTATTGGGAGCCGTTAGATGTTAAGCTTCCAAAGCTTCCATTGCATTTGAGCTGGTATCAGGTGGTGGATACTTATGAAGAAGAAAGCGTAATGGAAAAGCCCGTCAAAACAGGCGAGGACGTAAACATCAAAGAGCGGTCTGTGATGGTATTTCAGGCAGGGAACATCTATGGATGAAACGCGTCAGGTACATGAATTTGGACCCGTGTATGATGAGGAGTCGGAAATTTTAATTCTGGGAAGCTTTCCATCCGTGAAATCCAGGGAAATGAATTTTTATTATGGACATCCGCAAAACCGGTTCTGGAAGCTTCTGGCTGCATTGTACGAGACAAAAGAGCCGGATTCTATTCCGGAGAAAAAAGCGTTTTTAATCAGGCGGCGCATTGCGGTTTGGGACGTCATAGAAAGCTGTGATATTACAGGCTCCAGCGACAGCAGCATTCGGAACGTGAAAGTAAATGACATTGGCAGGATTTTAGGAGAAGCTAAAATCCGGACCATTTATGCCAATGGAAAAAAAGCCGGTCAGTTGTACCAGAAGTATGTGGAGCCGAAGACAAAAAGAAGCATTGTCGGACTCCCGTCGACAAGTCCCGCAAACGCGGCGTTTGGTATGGAACGTCTGACGGAGAGCTGGAAAAGGATTTTGGAGCGTTCTTGAAAAAGAAGCCGTCCGCATTCACTGCGGGCGGCTGTTTCCATAAAACGGAGGGCAGATGAGATGTATGATGAATTGACGAAGCAGGACATTGCAAAAATGGAAGAAGAAATCGAATACCGGAAGCTAATCGTACGAAAAAAAGCGCTGGAAGCAGTAAAAGAGGCCAGGGCGCACGGGGATTTGAGTGAAAATTTTGAATATCACGCGGCGAAAAAGGATAAAAATCAGAATGAGAGCCGCATCCGGTATCTGGAAAAAATGATAAAGACGGCAAAAATCGTATCCGATGAATCAAAGGAAGATGAAGTCGGACTTCACAATACGGTGGAAGTTTATTTTGAAGAAGAGGATGAAACGGAGACTTTTACGCTTGTCACAACCGTCAGGGGAAATTCTCTGAAAGGGTTGATTAGTACGGAATCTCCCATTGGAAAGGCCATATTTGGGCATAAAGCGGGAGAACGCGTGGAAGTAAAAGTAAACGGGGAATACAGTTATTTTGTGCAAATCAAATCAATTGGAAAACAGGTAAACGAAGAAGAAATCAGTATCCGGAAATTTTAACCGGAGTAAGGAGGTTTATTATGAAGCCAGAGGCATTGTCACAGACGCTGACTAAAATGCAGAAAGAAACAGAAGAGGGAAAATTAAACTGGCGCATGGAGGTGCAGACGACGGAGGGAGGGGAAGAAAAGTACACGGTAGATGAGGACGGGGAGAGCTGGACGGTAGACGAGTGCTACGTTTCTTACCGCTGTCATTACAATGGAAAAGATTTTTGCATGATTACTTATGAAATGATCAAAACCCTGGGAGCGCAGATACGGACGGTAAATTACATTTTTCTGCCGCCTCCGGGCATATGTTTATTTTCTCTGCATACGCTTTTAAAGCACAGCATTGAGGCAAATTCTATTTTGATTTCTCAGGTGCGTTCTCTGTGGGAGCTGTTGATAAAGCTTGTAAAACAGGAAAGCGCTCAGGTAGATTTTCACATAGCGCAGGCAGAGGTAAGCGTGGAAGAAGACAGGTTGTAATGCTGTTTGGCGTACGAAAGAGGGGAACGTATGGCAGGAGAAGAGGAATATTTCAGCAGAATCGAGCGGGAGGCAGTTTACCGCGTGCGGGAGATTTGTTTTGGAGGAAGAGAGGCGTCTTTGGAAGCGGCGTCTCCAAAAGAAGAAGATTTTGTGAGGGAATTGGCGGAACGGGCGCTCTATCCGGAAAAACCGCTTTTGTCGTTTGAGCGGCGGCAAAAAGAGGAGGAAGCAGAAAACGTCTGGCTTCCCGGAAAAGAAGATATGGAATTTTTCCGTCTGGCAGAAAAATTTCGCGCAAAGCGTCAGGTGCGAAAGCTGATTGTCTGCGGAGGAGTCGACGACGGAAAATCCACGTTGATTGGAAGAGTCCTGTTTGATGTGAAAAGCGAACGGGAGCGAGAGGAAATTCGCGGGAATCCGTCTTATTTAAGAAAAGACGGCAGCGTAGATTTTGCCCTTTTGGCGGGCGCGTCGGAAGAGGAGACGCGGCAGGGAATTACGGTTCAGGTTTCTTACGGCGCGTTTGACTGGGATGGCGCGGGTTTTTTGATGGCGGACGTTCCCGGGCATGAAGAATATGCCCGGAATATGGCGTTCGCGGCTTCGGGAGCAGATCTGGCGGTCATTATGATTGCGGCGAACAAAGGAATTGTGCCGCAGACGAGGCGGCACGTCCGGATCTGTCGGTTTATGGGAATCAAAACAATGGTATTCGCCGTAAATAAGATGGATATGGTTTCCTATGATGAAAAAGTATTTCTTCAGATCCGGGAAGAAATTGACCGCATGATGGCAGAATATGAAAACTGCGCATACCGGATTGTGCCGGTGGCCGCAAAGAGCGGCGTCAATATCAAAAAAGCCGCAGAAGAAATGCCATGGTATCAGGAGGGCGCGCTTTTAGACGCATGGAAAGAAATCGGCGCACAGGAAACGGACGACAAAGGATATTTTTGCATGCCGGTGCAAAGAAGCTGCAAATCCAGCCAGATGAAAGGCGCGGTGGTGAAAAAAAGAGTCATTCAGGGAGAAGTGATTTCCGGCAGCATCGGAGTGGGAGACGAGGTTTATGTATATCCCACTGCAAGGCGGGCAAGGGTTTCCGGAATTT
>CATOKN010000172.1 GCA_951800425.1 uncultured Lachnospiraceae bacterium | reverse complement strand
TTGCTATACTGGGCGCGATTATGACGATGCCGGGACTGCCGAAAATCCCGGCGGCAAATGGAATCGACGTAAACGAAGCAGGATGCATTACAGGGTTGTTTTAAGGATAAAGGAGGACGTATGGCAGCGATTATAGACGGAAAAAGGATTTCAGCGGAAATCAAAGAAGAATTAAAAGAGCAGGTTGCACAGCTAAAAGAGGCGGGCGCGGAGGGAACGCTTGCAGTCATTCAGGTAGGAGACGATCCGGCGTCCGGCGTATATGTACGCAACAAGAAAAAAGCCTGCGAATATATCGGCATTCATTCAAGAGCGTTTGAACTGCCGGCGTCTGCAACACAAAAAGAGCTGTTGCATTTGATTGCGGATTTGAACGCGGACGATTCCGTAAACGGAATTTTGGTACAGCTTCCTGTTCCGGATCATATTGATGAAAAAACGATTATTAACGCAATTTCTCCGGATAAGGACGTTGACGGCTTTCATCCGGAAAGCGTAGGTTCTCTGACGATTGGACAGCCTGGATTCGTTTCCTGTACGCCGGCCGGCATCATTGAGCTTTTGAAGCGTTCTAATGTGGAGATAGACGGCAAAGAATGCGTGATTGTTGGCAGGAGCAACATTGTCGGAAAGCCGATGGCGCTTTTGATGCTTCGGGAGAACGCAACCGTGACCGTTGCGCATTCCCATACCAGGAATCTGAAAGACGTCTGCAAACGGGCGGATATTTTGATTGTGGCCGTCGGAAAGAAAGAGTTTATTACGGGAGAATATATTAAGCCCGGAGCCGTAGTCATTGACGTAGGCATTCACAGAGATGAAAACAATAAGCTTTCCGGAGATGTAAAATATGACGAAGCAGAGCAGAAAGCGTCCATGATTACACCCGTGCCGGGAGGCGTAGGGCCAATGACGATTGCCATGCTGATGCACAATTGCGTGGAAGCCATGACCAGATAGCCGGGAGCAGAATTCATGATATGTAAAAAATGCGGAGCAAAAATTCAGGAGGGCTGCGTATATTGCAGCGTTTGCGGGACGGAAGTGCAACTGGTTCCCGATTACAACCTGCTGGACGAAGATATTTTAAGCGGCATCCTGCAAAAAGAAGCAATTGCAGAATCTCAAAAGTCTTTTTTTGTAAAAAAAGAAAAACGAAAACTGAGCAAAATTATCTGGGGATTTATCTGCGTCGTACTGATTCTTGCCTTGCTGACCCTGTTTTTTGTATTTCAGGAAATTAAAATCCGGCACAGGAATACGTATGAGTATCAGTATCAGACGGCAGAGGAATTTTTGGAAAAAGGGGATAGCGAAAACGCCGTTTCGCATCTGAAAAACGCGCTGGAGCTGCGGCCGGATGACAGACAGGCAAAAGAGAAGCTATTGGAAATCTATCTTTCAAAAAAAGAGGATGCGTCTGCAATCGCCATATTGGAAGAATTTGTGGAAGAAAATAAAAGAGATAAAGAATCCGTGCAAAAGCTGATTGCATTATACGGGAAAAATCAGGAATACAAGAAAATCAATTCCCTTTGCGATCAGGTAAAAAACAGCGATATGCTGGATTTATTTGCAGATTATATGGTAGATCAGCCGAAATTCAGTAAAATTTCCGGCACATATCCGCACCCGATCAAAATTTCAATTTCTTCGGCAAAAAATTACGACATATTTTATACCACCGACGGAAAGGATCCGGCGTCGTACGGTCGTCTCTATGAGGGGGAATTGTCATTGGACGAGGAGGGAACGACGTCAGTTTGCGCAGTTGCAAAAAATGAAAAAGGGATTTGCAGCGAACCGGTAAAAGCGGAATATACGATTCGCTATGAGCCGCCCGCTATGCCTTCCGTTACGCCGGCGGGAGGGACTTATAACGAGCCGCAGATGATTACAATTCATGTTCCGCAGGAGTGTACGGCTTATTATACCTGGGATGGAACCACTCCCTCGGAGGGTTCGTTCCGGTATGCCGGTCCGTTGGAGATGCCGCAGGGAAATCAGGTGTTGTCGGTCATACTGGTGAATTCTGCCGGATTAAAAAGCAGTATCTATCGTGTGAATTATATCTATATGCCTTAAATGGCATCAGAAAATTTATTGCGTAAACGCAAAGAAAACGCTAAAATAGAAAATGGAAAAAATCAAAAGAAGGGTGAGAAAGCATGATTGATGTAATTGCGGATGTAAACGGTAAGATTAACGGGTTCGTCTGGGGGCTTCCCATGCTGGTTCTGCTTGTTGGAACCGGAATACTGATGACTTTACTGACCAAATTGTTTCAGATAACCCATATTGGGTATTGGATGAAGCATACGCTGGGGAGTATTTTTACAGACAGGCACATTACAAAACACACGGGAGCGGACGATCAGTCTATTTCCCAGTTTCAGTCTTTGTGTACGGCTCTGGCGGCTACCATTGGCACGGGAAACATCGTAGGTGTGGCGACGGCGCTGATTTCCGGTGGGCCGGGAGCTATTTTCTGGATGTGGATCGTCGCGTTTTTTGGGATGATGACGAATTTTTCCGAAAACGTCCTGGGTATTTTTTACCGCAGGAAAAATGACAAAGGAGAATGGAGCGGAGGAGCCATGTATTATCTGCGCGACGGCCTTGGCAGCAAGCCGGGTATGAAGCAGATTGGAGCTGTGCTTGCCGTATTGTTTTCCGTTTTCTGTCTGTTTGCATCTTTTGGAATTGGAAATATGAGCCAGATTAATTCCATTGCCGGAAATATGAAAGCGGCGTTTGAAATTCCAACGGTTGTAACGGGAATTGTTTTGATGGTTTTGGCCGGGCTTGTGATTTTGGGCGGAATTAAGAGAATTGCCAGCGTAACGGAAAAACTGGTTCCGTTTATGGCGATCCTGTATATTGCGGGCGCGCTTACGGTCTGCATCATTCATATCGATCAGTTTGGCGCCGTATTCGGATCTATTTTTAAAGGCGCGTTTGCCCTAAAGGCTGTCGGAGGCGGGATTGTCGGTTCCGGAGTAAAGCTTGCGATTACCTGGGGAATGAAGCGCGGCGTATTTTCCAATGAAGCCGGGCTTGGTTCTTCCGTTATGGTGCATTCCAGTTCCAACGTCAAAGAACCTGTCCGTCAGGGAATGTGGGGGATTTTTGAAGTGTTTGCAGATACCATTGTTGTTTGTACGCTGACGGCGTTTACCGTGCTTTCTTCCGGACTTGTGGACTTAAATACCGGCGAAGTGTTAAGCTCTGCGGAAGACTCCGCGCTGGTGGGTCAGGCGTTTGCAACCGTATTTGGTTCTGCGGGACCGGCGTTTATTGCCATTGCCATTTTGCTGTTTGCGTTTTCTACTGTGCTTGGATGGAGCCATTATGGGTCAAAGGCATTTGAATATTTGTTTGGTTCCAAGGCGACGATTGTATATCGGGTAGTGTTTATCGTATTTATTCTGGGCGGGGCGACAATGAGTCTTCAGCTTGCCTGGGATTTATCGGATACGTTTAACGGCCTGATGGCGATTCCAAACTTAATCGGCGTCATTACGCTGGCTCCTGTCGTCGGCAAAATCACAAAAAATTACGTGGACAGAAAAGTAAGAGGGAAAAATGTGGAGCCGATGTTGTCGGCGTTTCCGGATATTCAGAAAGCACAGGCAAAAAGCCTGAACGAAAGCGACTGATTGCGGGAAGTGAAATGAAAATCAAAATTTTATGCGTAGGAAAAATAAAGGAAGATTTTTACCGAAAAGCCATTTTGGAATTTGAAAAGCGTTTAAGCCGTTATTGTAAGCTGGAAGTGACAGAAGTTGCCGATGAAAAAACGCCGGATTTGGCGGGAGAGGCGATTGAGCGGCAGATTAAGGAAAAAGAGGGGGCGCGTCTGCTGAAGCATATCAGGGAAGATACCTATGTCGTTGCGCTTGCCATTCATGGAAAAGAGCTGGATTCCCTTGCGCTTTCCCGGTCGATTGAGCGGCTTGGACTTCAGGGAAAAAGCAGCGTGGCATTTGTCATTGGAGGGTCTCTTGGGCTTTCGGAATCCGTATTAAAAAGAGCCGACGAGCAGTTGAGTTTTTCGAAACTGACCTTTCCGCACCAGCTGATGCGGGTGATTCTATTGGAACAGATTTACCGCAGCTTTCGGATTATACATCGTGAGCCGTATCACAAGTAAAGGCGAAAAGGAACGGATGTTCTTGGAAATGGAAGATAACAAGAGTTGTATTTTTAACCCCATGGGAGGCAAGCGGCTTCCATGGGGTTCGTATTATGGACTTATAGTTAAGATTCACTCAAAGATGGTTCTAAAAACAAGATTACATATACAGCTTGAAGAGTCCGGATTTTACGGAAACGTGCAGATTCGGAAAGAAAACCATGCTGTCAAGGATGTTTCAGGTCATGAAAAGATTTTAGTTAAATCAAAATATAGTTTTTGACTATCTCTTTATAAGTTCTCATAAGCCGGTATAGCCTGTATTTACAGGCTTTCCGGCATTTTTCAAATCGGAAGAAGCTCTTATATATTCTCATTTCCCCTCATGTTTTCGCGCTCAAAAGTAGTAAATCAAGTAGTAAAACCTCTATTTACTACTAAGCAATCAGCCGTTCCATTTCTGCCATTGCGCTATCAGAGGTAGCATGGGCGTAATAGTTCAGCGTCATATTGATGTTGGAATGTCCCATGATATACTGCAATGCTTTCGGGTTCATTCCGGCGTTTGCTAAGTTGGTACAGAACGTATGCCCTTACGGTATAATAAGGACAAATCGGAAAACCCATTATTACCAAGGTTGCTCAGGTGTTGTAAAGCGCGCATATGACACTAAATACAGAAACAAAAAACATATATAATACTATATGTTGTTGTTTTCTGAAAACAAAGAAATCCATGAGCAATCTTAATCAGAGAGGATTTTCGGATTTGCCACCATTCTTTTTCCATTACAATACGCCCTTTGGTGGGGGCAGACTGGGAGGTGATAAGGAACCATTTCACATAAAGG
>CATOKN010000171.1 GCA_951800425.1 uncultured Lachnospiraceae bacterium | reverse complement strand
TCATTGTAGCACATTATGACAGAAAAACAAATTCTTTCTTGCCGAATTGGAAATTCTTTGAAAAGTCGTTGCGGTTTCAAAGGTTTCCCCGTATAATAAAAATGAATGTTCGAATGAGAAAACGAGGAAATAAAGGAGAGACGATGAGTATTTATGATACATTGAACGAGCCGCAGAGACAGGCGGTGTTTCAGACAGAGGGTCCGGTTTTGATTTTGGCGGGAGCCGGGAGTGGAAAAACAAGGGCGCTTACATACAGAACAGCATATTTAATAGAAGAAAAAGGCGTAAATCCTTATCATATTATGGCGATTACCTTTACCAATAAAGCAGCCGGGGAAATGCGGGAGCGCATTAGTCAGATGATTGCATACGGCGCGGAAGGCATCTGGGTCACGACGTTTCATTCCACATGCGTCAGAATTTTAAGACGGTATATTGACAGGATTGGATTTGATACGAGATTTACGATTTATGACGCGGATGATCAGAAAACGCTGATGAAAGAAATTTGCAAAAGACTGGAGATTGATACTAAAATTTATAAAGAAAAATCATTTTTAGGCGTAATTTCTTCTGCAAAAGACGAATTAATAGGCCCCTCAGAGTTTGCATTGCATGCGGCGGGCGATTACGTCAAAGAACGTCAGGGACTCGTTTATCAGGAATACCAAAAAGCGCTGAAAAGAAACAATGCGCTTGATTTTGATGATTTGATTTTTTATACCGTTGAATTATTAAAAACAGATCCGGAGGTATTGGAATATTACCAGGAGCGGTTTCGTTATATTATGGTGGACGAGTATCAGGATACGAATACGGCGCAGTTTCAGCTGATTCATTTGCTTGCCGGGAAGTATCAAAACCTCTGCGTGGTGGGGGATGACGATCAGTCGATCTATCGGTTCCGGGGGGCGAATATTTATAATATCTTAAATTTTGAAAAATATTATCCCGAAGCTGTCGTCATTAAACTGGAACAAAATTACAGGTCGACGCAGCATATTTTATCGGCGGCAAATGAAGTCATCGCCAATAACAGGAGCAGAAAAGAGAAAAAACTCTGGACGGAAAACAAAGAGGGAGAGAAGATTCATTTCCGCCAGTTTGAAACGGGATATGAAGAAGCTGATTTTGTGGCAAAGGATATTACGGAAAAAGTATACAAAGATGGCTTTCGTTATCGCGACTGTGCCGTTTTATACCGCACCAACGCTCAGTCGAGACTTTTTGAAGAAAAATTTGTCGTTTCTAATATTCCATATAAAATTGTGGGCGGCATAAATTTTTATGCAAGAAAAGAGATTAAGGATTTGCTTTGTTATCTGAAAACGATTGACAATGCAAGCGACGATTTGGCTGTACGCAGGGTTATCAATGTGCCAAAAAGGGGAATCGGGGCAGCGACCTTAAACCGTGTGCAGGAATATGCCATTTCTCGTGATATTAGTTTTTATGATGCTCTGAAAGCGGCAGAGGAGATTCCATCCATTGGAAAAGCAAGTGCTAAAATACGGCCGTTTGTTTTGTTCATTCAGTCTATGCGCAGTAAATTGGGCCTGATCAGCCTGACAGATTTGTTTGAAGAGCTGCTTGAGACAACGGGATATGTGCAGGCATTAGAAGCAGAAGGAACGGATGAAGCGGCGGCAAGAATTGAAAATATTGACGAGCTGATCAGTAAGATAGCCGCTTATGAAGAATCAGACGAAGAGCCGACGTTAAGCGGATTTTTGGAGGAAGTTGCGCTTGTTGCGGATATTGATAATTTAGGCGAAGACGAAAATTACGTTGTGCTTATGACGCTGCACAGTGCGAAAGGCCTGGAATTTCCAAATGTTTATCTGGCAGGAATGGAAGACGGATTGTTTCCGGGTTACCGTTCAATCGCATCGGAAACTCCCATAGAAGATTTGGAGGAAGAACGGCGGCTTGCGTATGTGGGAATTACCAGGGCAAAAGAACATCTTGCCATTACGGCCGCCAGACAGAGGATGCTTCGGGGAAATGTGCAGTTTAATAAAATATCGCGTTTTGTCCGGGAAATTCCTGAGCATCTGCTTGCGGAAGAAAAATCTGAAAGGCCAAAAGCCGAGCCACAGTTTGCAAGGGAGGAAGGACGCAAAAAGGAGTCTTATCGAAAAGCGCGGGAAGCATTCTTCTCAAAGCCTATGGCGGCTGAAAAAACTTATGAGCCGAGAAATTTTGGCACGGGAATCAAAGATCCGTTAGATTATCAGACAGGAGACAGAGTGCGGCATGTCAAGTTTGGAGAAGGAACAGTCATTCAGATTGTGGAAGGAGGAAGAGATTATGAGGTGACGGTGGATTTTGACGGCGTCGGCGTAAAAAAGATGTTTGCGGCTTTTGCAAAATTAAAAAAATTTTAGAAAATGTAATTTTTTCTTTGTGAATAGGAAAAGATATGTTATAATATATATGATATGTCATGCGAGACCGGGAAAACATAAGAGATTTTCCTAAGAATAAATGAAAAGGAGTGGACAGCATGAATAAAGTAGATGATTTTTTAACGATGACAAAATTAAACGATTTGCTGAAAAAGAAAAATGATGATGAGAAGAAGGCGACGAAGATTATCTGGATATTTGCCATTCTTGGAATCATTGCGGCGATTGCAGGAGCAGCTTACGGCATTTACCGTTTCTTTACGCCGGATTATCTGGATGATTTCGAGGATGATCTGGAAGATGAATTTGAAGATGATTTCTTCGACGACGATGAAGAAGAGGAAGCAAGCGATAAATAATCGGACATTTGAAATGGAAGAGAAGGGCCGCGGACAGCGGCTCTTTTTTGTCTGGTATTTTCAGAAGACGACAGGGCGGATGTTTTAGAAAGGACAGGGAAGAAATGAAAAAAGGCGAGGTTTTGGAGGGCGTGATTAAAAGATGCGCATTTCCCAATAAAGGAGTGGCGTTGACAAAAGACGGGCATGAGATAATTGTAAAAAATTGCATTCCGGGGCAAAAAATTTCTTTTGCGGTACAGAAAGTTCGAAAAGGGAAATGTGAAGGGAGACTTCTGGAGGTTCTGGAAAAATCACCGGTTGAGCGAAAGGAGCCGTTTTGTTCCCACTTTGGAGTCTGCGGCGGATGCACATACCAGAACCTGGATTATGAGCAGCAGCTTAAGCTGAAAGAAAAACAGATAAAAGAATTGTTAGAGCCGGTTTTGATGGAGGGAGGACAGGATTTTGACGCTCTTTTTGAAGGAATCAAAAGAAGTCCCAGACAGTTTGCTTACCGTAACAAAATGGAGTTTTCTTTTGGAGACGAGGAAAAGGACGGGTCTCTGGCGCTTGGCATGCATAAGAGGGGGAGCTTTTACGATATTGTAAACGTAGACGGCTGTCAGATTGTAGATCAGGATTTTCAGAAAATCCTGATTTGCGTCAGAGATTTTTTTGGAAAAAAGCAGATTTCCTTTTATCATAAATTACGTCATGAAGGGTATTTGCGCCATTTACTTGTGCGAAAGGCGGTAAAGACAGGAGAACTTCTGGTAGTTCTTGTCACAAGCAGCCAGACAGAGGGAATGGACGAAGCAAAGCTTTTAGAAGAAATGAAGCAGAAGATTCTGGCGCTTTCTTTTGACGGGGAAGTGGCTGGCATCCTCCACACCAGAAATGACAGTCTGGCGGATGTGATTTGCGACGACGGGACAAAGATTTTATACGGGCGGGATTATTTTTATGAAGAAATTTTGGGATTGAAATTTAAGATCACCCCGTTTTCTTTTTTTCAGACGAACTCGCTTGGAGCGGAGACACTTTATGAAACAGTGCGGGAGTACAGCAGCGGCTTTTATGGAACGATATTTGATTTGTACAGCGGTACGGGAACGATTGCACAAATCTTATCTCCTGCCGCCAAGAAAGTGATTGGCGTGGAAATTGTAGAGGAGGCGGTGGAGGCGGCCAGAGAGAACGCAAAGCAAAACGGTCTTGCAAATTGTGAGTTTTTGGCGGGAGACGTTTTAAAAGTGATTGATGGTATGGAGGAGAAGCCTGATTTTATTATACTGGATCCGCCGAGAGATGGGATACATCCGAAAACGCTTCGGAAAATCGGAGCGGATATTGGGGCGAAAGACATGATTTATATTTCCTGCAAACCTACAAGCCTGGCGCGGGATTTGAAAGAGCTGCAAGGGTACGGGTATGCGGTGAAGCGGCTTTGCTGTGTGGATATGTTTCCGGGGACGGGGCATGTGGAGACGGTTGTAATGCTTTCCCACAAAAAACCTGATAGTGTAATCAACGTAAAAGTGGAGTTTGGCGAGGGTGAGGGCAAAGTGCCGCTTGATAATATTGCCAAGAGAGCCGAAGCGTACAAGCCGAAAGAGCGGGTTACATATAAGATGATTAAGGAATACATAGAAGCGAAGTATGGCTTCAAAGTACATACCGCATATATCGCAGAGGTAAAAAGGGAGTTAGGATTGCCGATGTATGATGCCCCTAATGCGGTAGAGGAATTGAAACAGCCGAGGAAACATCCGACAGCGGAGAAAGCGGAAGCAATAAAGGATGCCTTGAAACATTTTGAAGTTATCTAAAGCTGTGAGCGTATCATTAGAAATAGTGGTACGCTTATTTTTTTCGCCCATTTGCATCTTTGAACATTCTGCCATTTGTTTATATAATTAAAGCAAAAAGGACGGTGGCATTTATGAGAGAAAAGAAAAATCATTTATATGTGGATAGCCAAGAACGGAGTATTTTATTACATAGCCTTGTGGAATTGAAAAATCAACTCATTCAGCAAGGCAGATATACAGACTGTGTTGACGAACTTATTTTTAAGGTTGTCCATGCACCTATAAAAAAATTAAGAGTAGAACTGGCAAGGGGAAGTGATGTGCGATAAGGAATTTAAAGAACTGGTGAAGATAGCAGTAGAGAAATTGAAAGACGAATCTGTATTGAAACTGTTACAAGCCGATGCAAGTTATCAAAAAGATAGTAATAGCGAG
>CATOKN010000170.1 GCA_951800425.1 uncultured Lachnospiraceae bacterium | reverse complement strand
CTAAACGATGACGTATTATTTGGCGAGGTGTGGAACAGGGAGGAAAAGCTCTCCCTAAGAGATCGTTCACTTGTGATGGTGGTATCTTTAATGTCGCAGGGACTGGTGGATTCGTCTTTCCGGTATCATCTGATGATTGAATAAGATACAAAAAAGGGAGCTTCAAAAAGCTACCCGTCTTTTTCTTCAATTTCAGAAGAAGAGATATATAAGCAGACTTGAAAAAATGAGTTTGTCAACAGGTTCTTTCCTTGACACCCCCATGTTCTGCCAATACATATCTATTTTTTCCCTATCTGGCTTAACCCATGTATTGTAATCTTACATTTTGTCGTGGATTTTATTCGAATAGGGATTGCATTCTATAAAAATTGTGTTATAATCATTTGGAAATCAAAAAGAAAGAGGTGAAAGGATGATTATTTTTTTCTGCAAATAGGAACAGAAGATGCAGCAGAGCCGATGTTGGGCGTTGCTGCGCCCATTGCAGAAAAGTTATCATTCCAATCACTTTCTATATAGAACCGTTTCTTTTATTGCCGGACTGGCGCAGGATTTCTGCGGCGTTCGTTTTTGTAGCAATAAGATATATTTGAAGCGGACGGATATGGGAGCTGGCTTTTCTGCGGCTCTTTTTTGTATGGCAAAAAGAAAAGGAGGTTTTTTTATGTCAATGATAAATGTAGAGGAACTGACCTTTGCCTATCCGTCCAGTTACGAACCGATTTTTGAACATGTCAGTTTTTGCATTGATACGGACTGGAAGCTTGGATTTATCGGAAGAAACGGCAGGGGAAAAACGACGTTTTTAAATCTTTTGCTTGGAAAATATGAGTATGCCGGAAAAATCAGTACGTCTGTTAAGTTTGATTATTTTCCATATCCTGTTTCAGAACCCAAAAGAATGACCCGCGAAGTGTTGGAAGAAATCTGTCCGCTGGCGGAGGAATGGGAAATTTTTCGAGAATTGTCGCGTCTTGCCGTAAAGGAAGACGTGCTTTACCGGCCGTTTGAAACGCTTTCGAAAGGAGAGCAGACGAAAGCGCTGCTTTCTGCGCTTTTTCTAAAAGAGGGGAATTTTCTGCTGATTGACGAGCCGACAAACCATCTGGATATGGAAGCGAGAAACAGAGTGTCTGATTATCTGAAACAAAAAAAGGGATTTCTTTTAGTATCGCATGACAGGCAGTTTTTGGACGGATGTATCGACCATGTCCTGTCGTTAAACAGAACGGATATTGAAGTGCAGGCCGGCATTTTTTCTTCCTGGATGGAAAATTTTCAAAGGCAGCAGGAATTTGAACTGGCAAGAAATGAACATTTGAAAAAGGATATTCGTCGTTTGAAAGAATCGGCCAGGCGTTCCGCGGTCTGGTCCGATCAGGTGGAGGCAACGAAAGCGGGGGCTTATGACAAAGGCTATATCGGGCATAAGGCGGCAAAGATGATGAAGCGGTCAAAGTCTATAGAAGACAGGCAAATGCGGGCTGTGGAAGAAAAGGAAAGACTTTTGAAAAATCTGGAGACGGTCGGGGAGTTGAAATTATTTCCTCAAACATGCCGTTTTGATCCGCTTGTTTCGTTTTCAAAAGTTTCGATTTTTTACGGAAAAAAACAGGCGCTTCGGCCAATTTCTTTTTCGGTGCAAAAAGGAGAGCGGGTTGCGCTTGACGGAAAAAACGGAAGTGGAAAAACAAGTCTGCTAAAATTACTGCTCGGAGAGGAGATTTCCTGTACGGGAGAGGCGTTTGTCGCTTCCGGTCTTGTCATTTCGTACGTCTCGCAGGATACGTCCAGCCTTTGTGGAAGTCTGTCTGATTTTGCCGGAAAACACAGGATAGACGAAACCTTATTCAAAGCGGTTCTTCGGAAAATGGATTTTGGACGCGTACAGTTTGAAAAAGACGTTAGAGATTTTTCAGAGGGGCAGAAGAAAAAGACGCTGCTTGCAAAAAGCATTTGCGAACAGGCGCATTTGTACGTATGGGATGAACCGTTGAATTTTATTGACGTTTATTCACGCATGCAGATCGAAGAGCTAATTTTAAAATATTCTCCTACGATGATTTTTGTAGAACACGATAAAGCGTTTCGGGACGCAGTTGCAACGAAGACGGTACAATTATAAAAAAGCTTCCAAAGCGGACGTTCCATAAGGAAGTTAAACCAGATAAGGAGAATACTCAAAATTTTTCAGTGTTAAGGATACTTTCTGCCATATTCGGCCGCCATTTCCTTTTGCCTGTCCGGGCAGAAATCCTCTCCCTCGTAAGGTGGCGGCAATGGCAGAGAGTGTTTCCCATAAAGAAATACCCGATAGATTAGTCGTGCCGCGACCGCTTTCTCCGCCAAAATCTCATTTCCACAATTTAATAGCCGGATAAATAGGAACCGCTAAAACAACCGAAACAGCCAAACTATTAATTCGGCAAAAACAACCACAATTAACAGGAGCATAATACAAATTCCGAAATACTTTTTCGTCTGACGAGGTTTTTCGTAGGATGGGACATAGTGAGTTGTGGGAAAAGCTTTCGTTTCGATGAATTTTGATCCGGAACGAAACCTGGTCTTTTTATAACACAATACAAGCGGATCGGTTTGTTCCATAATGCGCCGATAATGCTTAAGCTGCATATAATCATTTTTCCATCCGGTAATGTAAAAATCCCCATTTTGTTCCTGTTCCATATCTTTGATATAGCCGGTGATGCCAATACCATTCATATCCTTACATAGATTGTCGAGATGTTTTATGACTCCATAAATCCCATGATTTTCCCACCACTCCTCTGGCAAAATAAACTCTATATAATTCTTTCAGTGTAAACGACATCTCCCAAAGTCTCTGTGATAAGAAGTATCTTTGCGGAACACCGATACGAATTATCAGTAAAGCAGATGCAAATAGAAAAAGACGAAAGGCGGATGACGAACGCTTTTACAAGCAGTCGGACGGATATGAAGCTTACTCCAAGTGTCAAAAAATAGCAACCGACATAAACTAATTCTATACAAGGAAAGCAGGAATTTTCATGAAGCCTCTGATCACATGTCATCATGTCCATTATACATACCATACCTTACAGGGGGAAACTCCTGCATTGTGCGACATCCATTTTCAGGTAAATGAGGGAGAATTTATCAGCATTGTCGGACCTTCAGGCTGCGGGAAGTCTACGCTCTTATCTCTTTTATGCGGACTTCTTACGCCGGAATCCGGAACCATACATTTCAAAGGAGAACCCGTTTCCGACAAAAACCGCTGTCGCATCGGATATATGCTGCAGCACGACCACTTATTTGAATGGAGAAGCGTAAAGAAAAATATTTTACTCGGACTTGAAATACAAAAGAAATTGTCAGAAGAATCACGTCTGGAAGCCGAACATTTTTTAAAGCTTTATGGATTGTATCCGTTTCGGGACGCAAAGCCCTCTCAGCTTTCCGGCGGCATGCGCCAGCGGGCAGCGTTAATCCGCACGCTGCTTTTACATCCGGAGCTTTTGCTGTTAGACGAACCATTTTCAGCTCTTGATTATCAAACACGCCTAAAAGTCTGCGACGACATCGGAAGCATCATTCGAAAAACCGGAAAAACAGCCATTCTGGTCACCCACGACTTATCGGAGGCAATCAGCCTGGGGGATAAAGTCATTGTCCTTACGTCTCTGCCAGCTTCCGTACAAAACGTCGTTACGACCGATTTTCCAAAAGAACTTTCTCCGCTTGGGCGAAGAAACACAGACGCATTTAAAGATTACTTCAATCAAATCTGGAAGGAGCTAAATCCTTATGAACAATGATTCTCTCTCTGCGGCTCAGATTGCCTATTTGAAATCATACAGATTTCATAAAATCAAAATCATGCTATGCCGGATTGGAATTTTGCTGCTATTTCTGGCTTTCTGGGAAATGAGCGCGCGTTTGGGGTGGATTGACGATTTTATTTTCAGCAGCCCCTCAAAGCTTTTGCTTTGTTTTTACCATATGACAAAAGAAAATGATTTATTCTGGCATATCGGAATTACTTTGTTTGAAACGGTCGTCAGCTTTTTTCTCGTGATGTCCTGTTCGCTTTTGATCACCATATTGCTCTGGTACAGCAAAAGCTTAACAGAAACCTTAGATCCTTATCTTGTCGTATTAAACAGTCTGCCAAAATCGGCTCTTGCGCCGCTTTTGATTGTCTGGCTCGGAGCAAATTATAAGACCATTATCTTAACTGGCGTATCTGTTGCGATATTTGGCACTATTTTAAATCTCTACATTGGATTTCATGAAGTAGACCCGGAAAAAATCAGACTCATTCAGACTTTGGGCGGCAGCAAAAGCCAGGCCATGTTTAAGGTTATTCTTCCCGCAAACCGGGCAAACCTGATCGGGTTGATGAAAAGTAATATCGGACTATGTCTCGTAGGCGTAATCATCGGAGAATTTATCGCTTCTAAATGTGGGCTTGGATATTTGATTATTTATGGGAGTCAGGTTTTTAAACTTGACTGGGTTATCCTTTCTATTTTGATTTTATGCATCATTGCTATAGGTTTGTATGGATGCATACGGATGATAGAAAAAAAGCATTTGGAAACGTAACAGAAATATGCGACGTCATAAAAAGAAGATGCATATCCCCACCCAGACTATATCGAGACGTAAAGATCTGACGCCTGCCCTGAAGTCAAGCACATATCCCTCACTCGTATTATAAAGTAGTAGTTTTATAAACCTGCTCCAAAGACTGTATACTACACTATTGGAGATACTGTGGATTGTTTTTTTCACCTACCACTCAGATGGTTTAAGTGAGGCTACAGCCACAGTCTCTTTGTATATTTGTTAATCAGTTAGATACCGCATAACGGTTGATTTAGAACAAGGTTACAATCGAAAGAGTACCAGTGATTCTAAACAGTATCAAATACAGAGCGATGAGCAAAACTCATTGATTTAAAAATAGGATTTGGCATCAACTGCCAATAGATCAAAAAAGATTATTTTATGGCACAGCAAAGCTAACGTAAGTTCAAATCTTACGGGAAAATGTGTTTAT
>CATOKN010000169.1 GCA_951800425.1 uncultured Lachnospiraceae bacterium | reverse complement strand
GTATCATACAGCTTATTAATATAAAATGATTGCGTCGTTTCTTTTTATGCAGCGAAACAAAAACAGACGTTCCGGAGAGATCTTCTATAAATGAATTTGCAATTTCCATTGCGGTACCAAATTCATTTGTAATGTCTTGAAAGGAAGATTCCGGAAATTCTTCTAAAAAGCTTTCCAGATTTTGCTTTATTGATTGTAAAATTTGTTTTTTATTTGGATAATCTTTAGGAATTAAGACAGCGATTTCTTTTAAATAACATTTAATTTCAAAGTAAAGATTATCATTCATAGACATTGCCCTCACTGGAATGCAGCAAAAATGAAATTAACGCTGTATAGTCAGAATATGACTGAATTAATCCTTTCAGATAATCCAAACCTGAGGTTTCTAAGTGGTAATATACCCTGGTTTGTCTTTTTCCTGCTTTTTTTTCATAAAAAGAAATATGCTTCTGGTCAGTCAGACGATAAAGGATGGGATACATAGAACCTTCCAGAATCGTATAACTTCCGCCGCTTCGTTTTTTTAGTTCCTGAGAAAGCTGGTAACCATACATATCTTTCTCAGACAACAGCTTTAGAAGAAGCATTTCTATTGTGGCTTTTTTTAAGTTAGACAGTAAATTTGATTTTATTTTTTCCATGTGGATTCTCTGGTTTTAAATTCATTTCATATACCATAATAATATTATAAAGAAATATATCCAACAAATCAATACATAGAATAAAAATATACTATTGACAAAATGTATAATCCAAAATATAATGTGTATATAATAATTTGCATGTAAATTATAATAAAACAATTTTGAAAATTAACAAAAGTAAAATTTGTTAGTTTGCGTATTTTTTTAAGAGGAGGTATTTTAGTATAATATGAAAAGAAAAATGAATTTTTTTAAAAAAGCAGTGTTTGTTTTTACATGCCTGACTTTGACGTCTACGCTTCTTGGCGGGATACATGCAGAAGCAGCTACGAAGAGAAAAGAGAATACAAAAGGGTTCTTTTTTATAACTCCGTATGGTCAGGCGGCATCTGTAAATGCATTAGCCATTATAACAGAGACATATACGAAACAAGATACGAAAAACAAGTTTACTAAGCGTGATTGTTTTTTGGCATATTCCCGGGAGTATTCTGCTTCTATGCCTACTGTGACAAGAACGAATGGCGTGCATAAGGCGAGCAGCGAGGGAAAGACGGTAAAAACATTTACTCCATGGCACAGCGGAAGCTATTTATGGGACGTAGCGGTAAGGCCGTTTGGAGGAGGTTCCTATAACACGACGGCGGTATCATATAAAAAAACGACGAAGAAAGTATCTGGCTTTTCTTATACGGTATATTGTTCCGGCACGTTGGTTCCAACACAAGCCGGAAGCGTATTTGTATCATTAAAAACAAAATAAAGGAGGTAATTTATGAAAAAAAGAATAATTTCAGCATGCATTGTAGCCGCAACTTGCTGTTTGCTGGCAATTCCGGCGGCGGCAGACGGAAATCGCGGCGTTTCTGATATAGAAAAATGGGGCGATTCCATACAGAAATATACGGAAACGGTAACAAATCAGGATGAGGCAATCATGGAGAGCCTCAAGCCGGCAGAAAACGGTAAGATTATTCTGCCTCAGACGGAGATAGACATGGCAAAAGACTTTTATATTTCTGCCGGATATGGCGAAGCCGAAGCCGAACGCCTTGCTCTTCAGTATGTGAAAGAAATCAATGTCTTATATCAGGAAGCGATTTCAAATGGATATACGGCGTCGGATCAGGAAATCCGGGAACATTTGGATTCCTTAAAAGAGCAGTATCAGACGGCGGAAAATAAAGAAGAAATGCAGGCTTTTATGGACAAATTTGAAAATGAACAGGCGTATTGGGATTATCAGTTTGAAATATACAAAAAGGATTTGCCGATTCAAAAGTATAACGCGGACAGGGAAAAGAAATATTTAGAGGAGCAGACGTCAGAGGACGGACAAACGGAGCGGCTTGCAATACAGGGAGATTGGGAAGAGGAGTTTGAATACAGGAAAAAAGCGGCTGTGGAAGAAAGTGATTTTGTAGTTCGGTAAATGAATTCTCCAGACATCCCATATGCTTTCGAAAAATTATGTATAGGATTCCAAATTTTGGGAATTCTATGAAAAAGAAAGGATATGGGATGGAGGATAAATATGAAAAAAATATATCGGACCGGAGTGCTTTGCTTAGTTGGATGCATGATTTTAGCGGGAGCGTACCGGTATCGGCGTTACAGGATTCAGACGGATATTGCAGAGCGGATATTAAGGTTTCATGTCATTGCCAACAGCGATACAAAAGAAGATCAGGATTTGAAATTAAAAGTAAGGGACAAAATTGGAGCTTATCTGGGAGAAGAACTTGCGAAAGTCAGTGGTCTGGAAGAATGTGAACGCGTGGTAAACAGCCATTTGACAGAGATTGAGGCTTGTGCCAAAGAAGTGATTGTCCGGGAAGGGTATGATTATTCTGTCAGGGCGAATATAAAAGACGCTGATTTTCCAAAGAAAACGTATGGAAGCTATACATTTCCAAAAGGAACATATCGAGCGTTAAAAGTGGAAATTGGCAGCGGAATGGGAAAAAACTGGTGGTGCGTGATGTATCCGAACCTTTGTTTTGCGGGAAGCGTTTATGAAGTGGAGGATGAAAAATCCCAAAAAGAGCTGCAGGCAGTTTTGACGGAAGAGGATTATGCGGAAATTATGGCAGAAGGGAAAATCAAGGTCAAATTCAAATATTTCGATGCATTCTTGTCTTTGTTTTCGGATTAAACGGCTTTGTTCGTATAATGGAAATGATTGCCGGAGCCTGTGCGGTTGACGCGTAGATGATTCCATATTAAAATAAAACCAGGTGGTGGAATCATGAAGCTCAGGCATAAAATTATGATTGGCATCCTGTTTGTGACGGCAGTTTCCTATGGGCTTTCCTGGAAATTTCCGGATGCGGTGGAATGGTATAAACGGAATATATTTTCTGTCGGAACAAACACGCTGTCAAGACTGCTTTCCCTAATTCCGTTTTCTGTAGGGGAGTGGCTGATTTATATTGGGATTGCCGTTTTAATTGGCGCAGTGTTTGCCGGCGTTTTGGGGTGTTTTGGAACGGCGGGAATGCGAAAGTTTGCAAAGCGGTATTTTGAATGCATTTTGTGGGCGATAGTATGGGTTTTGGTGACGGAAAATTTTAACTGTTATGTTATGTATCATGCAAAAACTCTGGAAGAAACGTATTTTTCCGGTATTGAGGGAAAAGAAGAGACGCTGGTTTTGGCTTATAACGATCTGGTGGATCATGCGAATCGACTGTCCCTTGAAATGCAAAGAGATGAAAAGGGAGAAGTGGTTTATGACGGAGATTTGTATGAGGCATGCAAAAAAGCAATGCGCTCGCTGGGAGATGAATTTCCATATTTAAAAGGATATTATCCGAATCCGAAAAAAATATGGAGTTCGGATTTTATGAGCCAGCAGTATCTGGCGGGAATTTACTTTCCGTTTACGCTGGAAGCAAATTATAACGGTACGATGTACATAATGAATCGTCCTGCAACAATCTGTCATGAATTGAGTCATCTAAAAGGCGTGATATTGGAGGATGAGGCCAATTTTTTTGGCTTTCTTGCATGTATTCGTTCGAAAGATCCATTTGTTGCATACAGTGGATATTTGAGCATACTGGGTTACGTCAGCAGGGAGGTCAGAAATCATGTGGATCTGGAAGTCAGAAAACAGATGGCGCAGCCCAGCGAGCTGGTGCAGAAAGACGCTGTGTTTTTGACAAAGGAAGAATGGGAGAGAGTAGAGAAAAAAGCCGTTTTAAAGACAGAAACGGTGAATCAGGCAACAGATGCCTTTTTGGAGGGGAATTTAAAGGCCAACGGGGTGGCGGACGGGATCGAAAGCTATCAAAGAGTGGTGCGGCTCATTCTGAAATGGTATGAGAAAGGGTGACATGACGAAAGATTTTATATCCAAAAGAACGGATAAAGCAGAAAATAAGGTGCAATGCCCGAAAATTTGCGGGCTTGCACCTTGTTTCTATTTTTTTTATTACAATGATGCGAACAATTATTTATTGCTTCTGCGCCAGATGTTTAATTTTTCCGCGTCTTTGATGAGTTCGTCCCGGAAAGAAGGATGCGCAATGGAAATCAGAGCTTCTGCGCGCTGCCATGCGGAGAGCCCTTTTAAATGGCCCTTTCCGTATTCCGTTACAACGTAATGCGTGTTGGCGCGGGTGTCTGTTACAATGGAACCCGGAGACAACGTCGGCACGATGCGGGATTTTAGCTGGCCGTCTTTTGTCTGAAAGGAAGAAGAACAGCAGATAAAGCTTTTGCCGCCATTGGAAAGATAAGCGCCAAGCACGAAGTCGAGCTGTCCGCCCGCGCCGCTGATGTGCTTCGTTCCGGCTGATTCTGCGTTAATCTGTCCAAATAAATCCAGATCGACCGCGTTGTTAATGGAAATAAAGTTATCCAGTGCGGAAATGGAGCGGATGTCGTTCGTGTAGCTTACGGGAGCGCTTAAAAGCTCCGGATTGTCGTCGATGTAATCGTACATTTTTTTGGTGCCGCAGCCAAAAGCAAACGCCTGGCGGAAACGGTCGATATTTTTCTTAGAGCCGTTGATTTTTCCGGCTTTTGCAATGTCTACAAATGCATCGACATACATTTCCGTGTGAACGCCAAGATCTTTTAAGTCTGATTCGGCAATCATGGAACCTACGGTGTTTGGCATTCCGCCAATTCCAAGCTGCAGACAGGCTCCGTTTGGAATTTCTTCTACGATTAATTTGGCAACGACAATGTCTACGTCGGTCGGCGCGCCGCCCGCGCCCATTTCTGCAATGGGAGGATTTTCTCCTTCTACGATATAATCAATCTGGGAAATATGAATGCCGTTTTCAAAACCGCCAAGACAGCGCGGCATATTTTCGTTGACTTCTACGATAATTTTCTTAGATGTTTCGCAGACTGCCATCATATGGGAAGCGTTTGGACCGAAGTTAAAATAGCCGTGTTTATCC
>CATOKN010000168.1 GCA_951800425.1 uncultured Lachnospiraceae bacterium | reverse complement strand
AAATCACTATAATGCTTTTAAAAATATGGAAGAAGGCAGATGGAATATGAATAAGATTTTGAATAAACTGGAACGGAAAATGGGCAGATATGCAGTACCAAATCTGATTGTCTGGCTTTTGGCGGGATATGCCATTGGATTTGTTTTGATGCGTATGGCTCCGGGCGTGCTTAACCTTATGACGCTGGAACCTTATTACATTTTGCACGGGCAGGTCTGGAGACTTCTTACCTGGGTGCTTATGCCGCCGGATGCGAATCTTTTATTTGCGGTCATTATGATGATGTTTTATTATCAGCTTGGGCAGTCTCTGGAGCGCACATGGGGTTCTTTTCGGTTTAACGTCTATATTTTTGGCGGAATTGTTTTTACCGTCATTGGCGCTTTTCTTTTATACGGAATCTATTACGTTTCGTATGGCGTTCCGGTAACGGGAATGGGAAGCTTTTTTTCCACCAATTACATCAATATGACAATTTTCCTGGCGTTTGCAGTCTGTTATCCTCAGATGCAGGTCCTTTTGTATTTTGTCATTCCGGTAAAGATGAAATGGCTTGCGGCCGTATACTGCGTGATGATTGCGTTGAATATGTTTGAAACAAACTGGGCCGGAAGAGTGGCTATTTTGATGTCAGTATTAAACTTTCTGGTATTTTATTTTTCTACCAGGGATTTTCATCGGGTTTCTCCAAAAGAAATTCACAGGAGGCAGACGTTTAAAGCGCAGATGCGGCAGTCTGCGCCGCGTCCCGGGGTGACGAAGCATAAATGCGCCATCTGCGGAAGAACGGAACAAGACGATCCGACGCTGGAATTTCGCTTTTGTTCTAAGTGCGAGGGAAATTATGAATATTGTCAGGATCATCTTTTTACGCATCAGCATATTCACAGAAACTGACGGGAGGTTGTATGCAAAATACGGTTTTACTGTTTGAATCCAGAGATTTGTGTTATGAATCCAATCGCTATTTTGTAGAATGCATTGCGGAAGCTTTGGAACAAAGAGGGTATATTGCGGAAATCTGCGACCTTTCTGTTCAAATGGAAGAAAAGTTAGAACGAATTTTGGACTGCCAGAAGAAATATCTTCTGGCAGTTGATTTCAATTCTCTTTTGCCAAGGCTGGAGCTGGAAGACGGTACGCCTTATTTGGAGCTTTTTTCCGTACCGTTTTTTAATTATCTGGTCGATCATCCGTTATACCATCATGCGGGGCTGAAAAAAGGATTTCCGCTGTATTTTGTTCTCTGTATTGATACGCTGCACCGCGCATATATTGAGCGTTATTATCCGCATATAAAAAAAGCCTATGATCTTCCGCTTGGAGCAATGCGTGCAAAGCTGGAAAGAAATTTTAGCCAGAAGCGCATGGAGCTTCTTTTTTTAGGTACTTATGAACCGGAAGAGAAGCTGTATCAGGAACTTTGGGATTATCCAAAAGAGGCGCGGCGGGAACTTACGGCTTTGATTGAGATGATGAAAGCGGAGAGCGAGCTGACGCAGGAAAAAGCGCTAAAACGATACCTGACGGAGCAGGGACAGACGCTGGAACGGGAGGAATTTGCAAAAAGGCTGAATCAGGATTATCTCGCAGATAAATATCTGCGGAATGTAAGGAGAAAAGAAGCGGTTCTTGCCGCGGCGAAAGCAAATGTTCCGTTTACGATAATCGGACATGGATGGGATGCGGTCAGAGGTCTGGACAAACAACAGATACAATGGCGGCAGGGCGTAGGGTTTGCGGCTTCCATTCAGATGATGGCAAACGCCAGGATGCTTTTAAATTCAACGCCCGGCTTTCATGGCGGTCTGCATGACCGGGTATATTCCGCTATGATAAATCATACGCTTTGTTTTACGGAAAGAAGTCGTTTTGCGCAGACAAAGCTTACAGACGGAGAAGAAGTTATCTTTTATGACGACAAAAATCCGGATGCGTTAACAGAAAAAATCGTGTTTTTACATCAGCATCCATCCCATATTAAAGAGATTGCAGAAAAAGCGTTTGCAAAGGCAGCGTTTCAAGAAACGTGGGATGCGCGGGTAAAGACGCTGCTTGACATTGCGCTGAATACGATAAAGGAGGCATAAATTTCCATGGTAAAAATATTTAAAAATATGATTCCATACTGGCATATGATTTTCATCATTCTGATGCTTTTGGTGGTACAGGCGTTTTGTGATTTGTCGCTGCCGCAGTATACGTCGGATATGATTGACATCGGCATTATGAGAGGCGGTATTGTTCACGTATTGCCGGAAAAAATGACGGAAGAAGATTTTTCCAAAGCAAAGCTGTTTATGACGAATCAGGAGCGTCTGTCCTGGGAATCTTCTTATCGCAGAGAAGCGGACGGAACATATGAAAGAATCGCGTCAAAAGAGGAGCTTGCGGAGCTTGACAAAGCGCTTCTGATGCCTCTTTTGCTCAATTTTCAGATGGAAAGCCAGATGGAGGGCATGGGCGGCCAGGAAATGCCAAAGATGCCAGAACAGCAAATGGATGAAACAGCCATAAATGCATACAGAAAGCAGATGGAACAGATGACGGATGCTCTGGGGGAGAATATGCTTTTGTCTATGGGAGCTTCCTATGCAAATGCCTGTCATGAAAGAGCAGGAGTGGATACGGGAAGCATCCAGACCGGTTATCTTTGGAATGCGGGAGCAAAAATGTTTCTGATGGCGCTTCTGATGCTTGCCGCTGCCGTAGGCGTCGGTTACCTGGCCTCCAAAGTTGGCGCGGGCGTTGGACGAAATTTAAGAGCTTTGGTTTTTCAAAAAGTGGTCGGTTTTTCCAATGCGGAAATGGATCAGTTTTCCACAGCGTCTCTGATTACCAGAAGTACAAACGATATTCAGCAAATCCAGATGGTAACGGCGGTGATGCTTCGCATGATTTTGTATGCGCCGATCATTGGCATAGGCGGTATTTATAAAGTGTCGCAGACAAGAGCCGGCATGGGCTGGATTATTGCGCTGGCGGTTCTTTTGATTCTTGGATTTGTTCTGCTTTTAATGAAAATTGCAATGCCGAAATTTAAGGCGATGCAAAAGCTTGTTGACGCTTTAAATCTTGTTTCGAGAGAAATTTTAACGGGTCTTTCCGTGATTCGCGCGTTTGGCAGGGAGCAAAAAGAAGAGGAAAGGTTTGACGCTGCAAATCAAAATCTGATGAAAACGCAGCTGTTTACCAGCCGGGTGATGAATTTTATGATGCCTGGAATGATGCTGGTGATGTATGGCATTACATTGCTGATTGTATGGGTATCCGCCCACAAAATTGACGGAGGAACGCTGCAGGTAGGAGCTATGACCGCATTCATTACGTATACGATGCAGATTGTCATGTCGTTTCTGATGCTGACGATGATGTCGATTATGCTGCCAAGGGCCGGCGTTGCGGCAGACCGCATTGACGAAGTGCTGCAGGCCGATTCTTCCGTCCAGGAAGCAAAGGATCTCAAAAGCTGGCGGGAGCGTCAGGGAGTGATTCGGTTTTCCCGGGTGAATTTCCGTTACCGGAATGCAAAAGAAGACGTGTTAAAAAATATAGATTTTACTGCCAGGCCGGGAGAGGTGACGGCAATCATCGGAAGCACGGGCTGTGGAAAATCGACGCTGGTCAATCTGATTCCAAGATTTTACGACGTGACGGAGGGAAATATTTTCATAGACGGGACAGATATAAGGGATTTATCGTTAAAAGAGCTGCGCGGCGGAATTGGGTTTGTTCCGCAAAAAGGCGTATTGTTTTCCGGAACGATCGATTCCAATCTGCGGTTTGGCAATGAAGAGGCAAGCGACGCGTGCGTAAAAGAATCGGTTGAAATTGCCCAGGCAGCCGATTTTATAGAGGAAAAGAACGATGGATATAAGAGCGCGATTGCGCAGGGGGGAAGCAATGTATCCGGAGGCCAGAAACAAAGGCTTGCAATTGCAAGAGCAATTGTAAAGCAGCCGAAAATTTTTGTTTTTGACGACAGTTTTTCCGCATTGGATATGAAAACGGATGCAAAATTAAGAAAAGCGCTGGAGAAAAAAGTAAAAGACTCTACGGTAATCATTGTGGCGCAGAGAATCAGTACGATTCTTCATGCGGATCAGATTCTTGTTCTGGACGAGGGAGAAATTGCAGGAATTGGAACGCATCAGGAATTGCTGCAAACATGCGATGTTTACCGTCAGATTGCAAAATCCCAGTTGTCTGCGAAAGAGCTGGGAATAGAAGACGGAGAGGAGGCAGAACATGAGTAACGAAACACAGGCAGGGGCAAGAACTTCCGGAAGAAGAGTCGGACCGGGAGGAATGCATGGAGGAGGCATGATGCCCGGAGAAAAAGCAAAAGATTTTAAAGGCTCGCTTCAAAAGCTGATGGCTTATATTGGCAGATACAAAATTGCAATCTTTTTTGTTATGGTATTGGCAGTATGCGCTACGGTATTTTCCGTTTTGGGGCCCAAAATTATGGGAATGGCGACAACGGCGCTTTCGGAAGGCCTGATGCGTAAAATTTCAGGAACCGGAGGGATTGATTTTGGAAAAATTGCAAACATACTGCTTATTACGCTGTTTTTGTATCTGACCAGTTCCGCGCTCTCCTTTTTTCAGGGGTTTCTCATGACGGGAATCAACCAAAAAGTCTGTTACCGCATGCGGAAAGAGATTTCAGAGAAAATTCACCGGATGCCGATGAAATATTTCGAGAGCAGAACATACGGAGAAGTGCTTTCCCGGATTACAAATGATGTGGATACGCTCGGAACGGGACTTAGCCAGAGCATTACCATGATTCTGACGTCTGTTACGACGCTTGTCGGAACGCTTGTGATGATGCTTTTGATTTCTCCTTTGATGACTTTGATTGCGCTTGTCATTCTCCCGGTTTCCGCTCTGCTTGTTTCCCTGGTGGTAAAGTTTTCCCAGAAGCACTTTAAGACGCAGCAGGAATACCTTGGACACATCAATGGACAGGTGGAAGAAACGTATGGAGGGCATCTGGTCATTCAGGCCTTTATTAAAGAAGAAGAAACCATTCGCAAATTTAACGAGACAAATCAGGTGATTTATGAG
>CATOKN010000167.1 GCA_951800425.1 uncultured Lachnospiraceae bacterium | reverse complement strand
GGCCGTACCGCTCCACAAACTCCGTCAAATCATGAAAACATGTATAATAACAGGCTGCAAGCTCTTCCGGATCGCAGGAATTTTTACCGCACTGTTCCATCAGCCAGGCAAAGCGTTCCAGCAATGCGCCATGTTCAAAATTTCTGTAAAGAATCAATTGTTTTATACTCTGCATATGTGCTTCCTCCGAAAACGATTAATAATTTCCAAGAATTTTCAGTCCTTCCGTTCCCTCTTTCAGCCCGTTTAAAGCGTTTTGCACCGCTCCGCTGGCAAGATTTCCCTCAAGGTCTATGAAAAAGCGATATTCCCATGTTCTTCCCTGAATCGGCCTGGACTCAATTTTTGTCATATTCAAATTGTTATAAATCAAATGGGACAACGCCTGGTACAAAGAACCGCTTTTATGCGGAAGCTCAAAACAGATTCCAAGTCTTCCCGCTTCCCTGCGAAACGCCTTTTTCGCAGTCACGATAATAAACCTTGTGGAGTTGGAAGAATTGTTTTCTATCCCCTCAGCCAAAATTTTCAGATCATAAATATCCGCTGTAATTTTAGATGCAATTGCGGCTTTGCTTTTCTCTGCGTCTTCTTTTACCTTTTTTGCGGAGCCCGCCGTATTTTTCATGCTGTGCTTTTCCCAGTCGCCATGCGTCTCAAGGTATCTGGAACACTGCATCAAAGCCTGCGGATGAGAATAAACGTCTGTAATCTCCGCTAAAACGGCGTCTTTTACGCCAATCAGACAATGATTCGTCTTAATAATCTGCTCGCCAATGATACAGTGATCGTATTCGACAAGCAAATCAAAATTTTCCGACACAATTCCCGCAGAAGAATTTTCAATCGGCAGCACCGCATAATCAGCCTCGCCCTTTGCAATGGCCTCCATCGCGTCCCGCCAGGAATCTACATGAAAGCTTTTTGTCCCGCTTCCGCAAAATTCCAGAAGCGCCTGTTGGCTGTAGGCTCCTTCCACGCCCTGAAATACTACTTTTGCATCCGTAAAATCAAACGATTCCACTTGCTGAAAATCAAAAATCTTTTTGCCGGACGACAGGCTTCCCGCCGCCTCTTCCGAAAGCTGTCTGCGTTTTTGATACAGCTTTAAAATCTTTTCGTCTATTTCAAAAATGTCCCTGCGAACTTCTTCTAAATTCCTCATATTTTCCTCCCAACAGGATGCCGGAAACATGATAAAGGCCATCCCTTTTTCTCTATCTCTATCATAGTACAACCGGCATTATATGGCAAGATGCCCTTGCAACTTCCGCTTTGAAAAGTTATAATAATGGTAGCAAAAACATAAGAACAGGAGTGACCATTTATGAGCAATCTGAAACGATTTATAATTCCTCTCGCTATTCTTTTAGTCATTGCCGGCTATGCCGTATTTTATTTTGTATCCAGAAAAACGCATTTTAACGATTCGTACGTCAATGGCAATACCGCGGGCAACCTTTATAACGGAGGCATATTCTGCGAGCATAACGGCATGGTTTATTTCAGCAACCCGGATGACAACCATTATCTTTATTCGATGGATACGGCTACCGGAGAAGTGGAAAAATTATACGAAGACATTGCTTCCTTTATCAATGCGGACGACAACTATGTTTATTACGTCCGCAACAATGTAGCGAAAGATTTTCAGTTCGCATTTTTGCATTTTAACACCAACAGTCTCTGCCGCTACGATTTGAAAACAGGAAAAGTCCGGATTCTCGATTCGGCTCCCTCCATCTATGCGTCTTTGATTGGAAATTATATTTATTACATACACTATGATACGGAAACGTCTTCCACGCTTTACCGGATTAAAATTGACGGATCCGAAAAAGAACAGGTTGATACCAATCCTTATTTTACCTGTTCTGCCAACGGGCCTTATCTCTATTACAACGGCATTGAAAACGATCACAACATCTATCAGATGGATACCTCTTCCGGCGTTTCCCAGACGATTTGCCAGGGAAATTACTGGATGCCGTCCGCAGACAATGAAAACATCTATTTTCTGGACTGCCTGAACAACTACTCCCTTGTAAAATTAGGGCGTTCCCAGTCGGAGCCGGTACAGCTTGCCAGCGATCGGATCGAATATTACAATGTATGCGGAAATATGATTTTCTTCCAGAGAAACAATTTAAACGGCGACGCGGCGCTCTGCTGTATGCGAACCGACGGAAGCAATTATAAAGTCATCCGGGAGGGCAATTTTACCAACATCAACGCAACCTCCCAATATGTCTATTTCAGCGCCGTAGGCGAAGAAGATACCATCTACCAGACGCCTGTGAGCGGAAGCGGAGAGGTTTCTACGTTTCTTCCGGCATCGGAAGACTGAAACCATTCACGGCAAACTGCGGCGGACAGCCATTTGAAATCCGGCTGTCTGCCGCAAAAAAAGAAAGGCTCCTGAAATGAATTTACTGTTTTTTGTAAAAAAGCATATGATTTGCATTTTGTTCTTTCTGTGCATTCTGACTGTTTCCGGATGTACAGCTTTTCAAAAGCATCTGTCTGACCCGGTTACCAAAACCGGGTTCTATTTTGATACCGTCATAACGCTGACCATCTATGACGACAGCCAGAAATCCCTTCTGGACGATTGCTTTTCACTGGCTGATAAATATGAAAAGCTTTTTAGCTCCTCCATATCTACAAGCGATATTGCAAAAATCAATCAGGCGGGACAGGCGCCTGTCACGGTAGACGATGAAACCATCTCGCTTCTAAATACTGGTTTAAAATACTGCGCATTAAGCGGCGGGGGATTCGACATTACGATTGGCGCGCTCTCCTCTCTTTGGAATTTTTCCAAAAACGACGGCTTCCTTCCGTCATCCGGCGAAATAAAAGAAGCCGTTTCTTCCGTTGGCTATCAAAACATTATCATTTCCGGAAACGAAGTGTCTCTGAAAAACCCTGACGCAAAAATTGATTTGGGAGGAATTGCCAAAGGCTACATTGCAGATCGAATGAAAGAATTGTTAAATGAAAACGGCGTAACAGAAGGAACCATAAATCTTGGCGGAAACGTCTTATGCCTGGGCGAAAAAAAAGACGGCTCCAATTACCGAATCGGCATTCAAAAGCCCTTTGACGAACATGGAACCGCGGCGGCCGTTGTGGAAGTAACGGATCAAACCGTCGTCTCCTCCGGCGTTTATGAACGATACATCACAATAGATGATAAAATCTACCATCATATTTTGAATCCTGCCACCGGCTATCCCTATGAAAATCATCTGCTTGGCGTTACGATTATCTGCGATCACTCCGTAGACGGCGACGCCTTAAGCACCGTCTGCTTTTCTCTGGGACTCGATCAGGGTATGCAGCTGATTGAAAGCCTTGCGGATACGGAAGCCATATTTATTACGGATGATGAAAAGTTCCACTGCTCTTCCGGAATCGGAGACGCCATTCCATTTGAAGAACTTACGCCATAAACTAACAGAAAGGAAAAAATCAAAATGAACAAAGAAAAAGCACGTCAAAAACGTCTCCTAATATCTGCCATACTCCTTTCCGCCGTCTTTCTTACCGGATTCTCTCTGCTTGCTCTGGTTGAAAAGAGAGATAAAACAAAAAAAGCCCCTGTGCCAAAAACAGAGGCTTTTACAGAAGAAATGATAACCGAAACACAAATATCCGACCCATACGCGGCTGCACTTACTTCCGAAACCCAGACGGAATCTGCGCAGACCGCAACGGAAACATGGACGGAACAAAACCTGGAACGAATCCGTTCTCTTTCTGCAGGAGAGCTGGCCGCTTTTGGAACGATTGCATCCGATTCCATCCATCATCTGTTTTATGCCAGCGCCGTGAACGATACTGTTTTTGCCCGAATCAGCGGCATTTCCTATACGGAAAATGACAATATTTCGATTTCGGATCTTTCTTATTTAAAAATGTTATACTATGGATTTGACGGAAACACTTATATCGGAGAAATGATTGTAAATCAAAAAATCGAATCCGACGTGCTTTCGATTTTTAAAACACTGTATGAAAATCAATACCCAATCGAAAAAATGACGCTGATTGACGCCTATGACGCCAATGACGAATTATCCATGGAAGATAACAATACGTCTGCTTTCAATTACCGGACAATTGCCGGAAGCAGCAGACTCTCAAACCACAGCTACGGCATGGCCATTGATTTAAATCCCAGATACAATCCTTACGTCAAAACGTCTTCCGACGGCTCTGTTCTCTGCCAGCCGGAAAACGGCAGACCATATGCCGATCGTTCCCGGGAATTTACATATAAAATTGACGAAAACGATTTGGCATATCGTCTGTTTACAGAAGCCGGCTTTACCTGGGGCGGGAGCTGGAACAGCGTCAAAGATTACCAGCATTTTGAAAAACAGGATTAAAAAACCGCGCTTTCTGACTCAGCATTCATCTGCAGCAATTCCTGCAGCATCAGGCCAATATCTGAATCAGAAAACTGAGCAAACCGTTCTGACCAGTTTTTCTTCTCATATAAAAATTCGGTCAGATTTTCTGCCTGGAAAATTCCAGAGGCACGTCCCTGCTCATACAACCGGACATTTCCTGCAGTCATTCCCTGTTTCTCATAATGCGCCAGCAAGGCGAATATCTCCATTTCCGCAGCATTTTTAACATCTACGGCATTCACATCAACAAAATATGTATTTTTTCCTGTGCCCTGCAGATTTTCCACGCGCACTTCAACTATCGGATTTTCCGCTGTGGAATCCTGTGCATACCGAAGCGAATATAAACCGTTCCCACAGCCTCCCAAGCCCAAAATTCCGGACGTCAGCTCTCCGGATTTGTATTCCACCTGTATCCGTTCCTCTTCTTTCCCTGGCAATAGCCCCTCGGCAGAAATATACTTTGGCTCAAAAATACTGTTGCACATAGCTTCATATGCCTGCAATGCCTGTTTGTATCCTGCCATATCGCCGGCATCCCGTAAATCCTGCTTTTTACGTCGCACTCGCGAAAAAAAGCGGCTTTCAGGCTAAACGCCTGATAAGCGACGGCAGCCGCCCCACAAGCGTAAGCGAGCCAAAAGACGCCATTCCTGTGAAAC
>CATOKN010000166.1 GCA_951800425.1 uncultured Lachnospiraceae bacterium | reverse complement strand
GCTGTAAACGCCGGAATCAAACAGGCGACAGGGCTTTTCTTTAAAGTCGTAGACAGCGACGACTGGGTGGATTTGGAGAGCTACCGGGCGATTCTGGCCAAGTTAAAAGAGCTTGCGGGCGGCAGCGAAACGCTGGATATGATGATCAGTAATTTTGTATATGAAAAAGTCGGCGTAAAGCATAAGAGAAAGATACGCTATACGTTTTCGCTTCCTCAAAACAGGATGTTTCGCTGGGAGGATACCAAGCGCTTTATCAAAGGAAAATATATCCTGATGCATTCCGTTATTTATCGTACGAAGCTTTTGAGAGACTGCGGACTGGAACTGCCGAGGCATACCTTTTACGTAGACAATATTTTTGTCTATCAGCCGCTTCCCCATGTAAAAAATATGTATTATATGAACGTGGATTTTTACCGGTATTTTATTGGAAGAGACGATCAGTCGGTCAATGAAAAGGTTATGATTGGAAGAATCGACCAGCAGATAAAAGTCAATAAGCTGATGGTGGATTTGTATGATTTGTGGAAGATTCCAAACCGGAAGCTGCGCCGTTATATGTTCAATTACCTGGAAATTATTACGGTCATCTCCACAGTTATGCTGATTCGCTCCGGAACGGAAGAAAATCTGGAAAAGAAACGGGAATTATGGAAATATATTAAGCAGCAGGATATACGTCTGTTTCATCATCTTCGATCGGGAATTATGGGAAATACCATGAATCTGCCGGGACGCAGCGGAAGAAAAATCTCCATTGCGGCGTATAAAATTTCGCAGAAAGTGGTTGGATTTAATTAAAGAACTGTAAAAATTAACATGGACTGTCGCAAACAGGATTTGTTTTGCGTCAGTCCTTTTTCGTGCTTTTCCAAAATAAAAAATCTTGACAATATACCCATAGGGGGTATATAATGAAAATCGAAAAAGGAAACGGGGTATGGATATGGGAACAGAACGGGAATGCTGTATGCATAAGACAAAGGAACGCTCGGAAAAAGAGTATAAAAATTTGATTCATCGGCTTAACCGCATCGAGGGCCAGGTGCGGGGCATCAGGGGCATGGTGGAGCGGGATGCGTACTGTACGGATATTCTGGTGCAGGTATCCGCGGTAAGCGCGGCGTTAAACAGTTTTAACAGGGTTCTTTTGGAAAATCATATCAGGACCTGTGTAACACAGGACATAAAAGAGGGAAAGGAAGAGACGGTCAACGAACTTCTTTTGACTTTGCAGAAATTGATGAAATAGAGGTGATGTTTTATGGAACAATATACGGTAACGGGGATGAGCTGCGCTGCCTGCAGCGCAAGAGTGGAAAAGGCGGTGGAAAAGGTGCCGGGCGTTTCCGCCTGTTCTGTCAGTCTTTTGACAAATTCCATGGGCGTAGAGGGCGAGGCGTCTTCGGATGAAATTATAAAGGCGGTGGAAGACGCCGGTTATGGAGCGTTTGCAAAGAGCAAAGGAGTGGATGGAGCGAAAAAAGCAGAGCATTCCGGTTCCGAAGATCTGCTTACGGATAAGGAAACGCCTTTGTTAAAAAAGAGGCTGCTTGCGTCGGTTGGATTTCTTTTTGTTTTGATGTATCTTTCCATGGGCCATATGATGTGGAACTGGCCGCTTCCCGGATTTTTGGCCAAAAATCATGTTGCGCAGGGAATTTTGCAGCTGCTTTTGACAGTTGTAATTATGGTTGTGAACCAGAAATTTTTTATCAGTGGATTTCAAAGCCTGTTTCACCTGGCCCCCAATATGGATACGCTTGTGGCTCTTGGATCTGCGGCTTCTTTTGGATACAGCGCTTACGCCCTGTTTGCAATGACGGACGCCCAGATGAGTGGGGACGCGGGACTTGTCATGACTTATATGCATGAGTTTTATTTTGAGTCGGCGGCAATGATCCTGACCTTGATTACCGTTGGAAAAATGCTGGAAGCCAGATCCAAAGGAAAGACGACGGACGCGCTGAAAAATCTGATCCGGCTTTCGCCCAAAAAGGCTACTGTGTTAAAGTCCGGCGCAGAAGTGGAAGTCGCCATAGAACAGGTAAAAAAAGGAGATCTTTTTGTCGTGCGTCCGGGAGAAAGCATCCCGGTAGACGGCATTGTGCTGGAGGGAGGCAGCGCGGTCAATGAATCTGCGCTGACAGGCGAGAGCATTCCGGTAGACAAGGGACCCGGAGACGGAGTGTCCGCAGCTACGGTCAACAGCTCCGGATTTTTAAAATGCGAAGCAGTCAGAGTCGGGGAAGATACGACGCTGTCGCAGATTATTCAGCTGGTGAGCGATGCGGCTGCGACAAAAGCCCCAATCGCAAAAGTAGCGGATAAAGTTTCGGGCGTTTTTGTCCCGATTGTAATCGTACTGTCGATTGTTACGCTCTTTGTCTGGCTGTTTGCCGGAGAAGACATCGGATTTGCGCTTGCGCGGGGAATTTCCGTCCTTGTTATCAGCTGTCCGTGCGCCCTTGGACTTGCGACTCCGGTGGCAATTATGGTTGGAAACGGAATGGGAGCAAAAAACGGGATTATGTTTAAAACGGCGGTCGCTTTAGAAGAAGCGGGGAAAACGCAGATTGTAGCGCTCGATAAGACGGGAACGATTACGACGGGAGAGCCGTCTGTTACGGACGTAATGCCGGAAAAAGGCGTTCCGGAAGAAGAATTGCTGCAAAAAGCAGCTTCTCTGGAAGAAAAAAGCGAACATCCGCTGGCCTTTGCCGTATTGCAGTATGCTAAAAAGCAGGGCTTTTCGTCAGAAGAAGTAACGGATTTTACCGCAGTGGCGGGAAACGGACTGACCGGGACGCTAAACGGAGTCCGTATCTGGGGCGGCAACGCTTCCTTTATCGAAACCTTTGCCGAGATTCCAACCAAAACCCGCGCAAAGGCAGAGCAGCTTTCCGAAGCAGGAAAAACGCCGTTGTTTTTTGCGGAAGAGGGCCGGTTTCTCGGCGTTATCGCGGTGGCTGACGTTTTAAAAGAAGAAAGTCCGGACGCCGTAAAAGAATTGAAAAATATGGGGATTTCCGTTGTCATGCTGACCGGGGATAACGAGCGGACGGCAAAGGCGATTGGAAGCCTTGCGGGCGTAGATGAAGTGATTGCCGGAGTTTTGCCGGATGGAAAAGAGAGCGTAATCCGCTCGTTGAAGAAACAGGGGAAAGTTGCAATGGTCGGGGATGGCATCAATGATGCTCCGGCGCTTACGAGAGCCGATATTGGCATTGCAATTGGCGCGGGAACAGATATTGCAATTGACGCGGCCGACGTAGTTTTGATGAAGAGCCGATTGAGCGACGTTCCGGCGGCGATTCGGCTGAGTAGAGCCGCGCTGAAAAATACTCATGAAAACCTGTTTTGGGCGTTTATTTATAATATCATAGGAATTCCGCTGGCGGCGGGAGTCTTTATACCGCTGTTTGGATGGAAATTAAACCCAATGTTTGGAGCCGCCGCAATGAGTCTGTCCAGTTTTTGCGTCGTGACAAACGCCCTGCGTTTAAATTTTTTAAACATTCACGGGGCAGGAAAAGATAAAAAAATAAAAAGAATCAGAAAAGAGAAAATGGAGGAACAGAAAATGGAAAAAACAATGAAAATCGAAGGAATGATGTGCGGACACTGCGAAGCAAGGGTAAAGAAAACATTAGAAGCCATTGCAGGAGTTGCGGAAGCAAAAGTCAGTCATGAAGAGGGGACGGCAGTCGTAACTTTAAACAGTGAAGTGCCGGACGACGTACTCAAAAAAGCAGTGGAAGATCAGGACTATCAGGTGGTTTCCATTGGAAAATAAGCCCGCTATTTATAAAAACTTAAGGAAAATCAAAAAAAGTTCATGAACTTCGTATTGCTTTTAAAGACCCGAACACATATAATAGGAGGAGGCAGCCAGTTGTAAAAAGCCGGCTGCCTTGAATATGCGGTATGGAAAAAGGAAATTTCAGACCTTTGTACCTGCCATACGGAGGAGATTATGGATAATCAGGAACCAAATAAGCAAAACAATAACCGTAATAATAAAAACGGGCAGTATGTGATGACCTTTATCATGGTATCGCTTCTCGCGTTGTTTATTATGAGTATAGTGACCAATAAGGTCAGCCAGCAGTACAACGAAGAACTCTCTTATACGGATTTTCTGGAAAAAGTTGAAAAAGGCGAAATTGAAAGCATTAAATTTACCGGCACGCAGATTAACGTCGTGCAGAAAGCAGAAAAGGATTCCAGATTTAAAAAGACGTACTATACGGGAATGGTCAATGACGATGAGATGATTTCTCTGCTGAAAAAGCATAACGTCGAGATTTACGGTTACATTCCGGACAATACGTCCACCTGGATTTATAACATTTTAAGCTTTGTCATACCGCTTGCCCTGGTATGGATTTTGCTTGCATTTCTGATGCGCCGCATGGGCGGAGGGGGAATGATGGGCGTCGGAAAGACGACGGCCAAGGTCTATGTCGAGAAATCCACCGGCGTGACATTTGTAGACGTAGCGGGACAGGACGAGGCGAAAGAATCGCTGCAGGAAGTTGTGGATTTTCTGCACAATCCGAAAAAATACAGAGACATTGGCGCGAAGCTGCCGAAAGGCGCCCTGCTTGTCGGACCTCCCGGAACGGGAAAGACGCTTCTTGCAAAAGCCGTTGCCGGCGAGGCAAAGGTGCCGTTTTTTTCACTGGCCGGTTCAGACTTTGTAGAAATGTTTGTAGGCGTCGGGGCTTCCAGGGTGCGCGATTTATTCAAAGAAGCGCAGAAACAGGCTCCCTGCATTATTTTTATCGATGAAATTGACGCGATTGGAAAAAGCCGCGATTCCAGATATGGCGGCGGCAACGATGAAAGAGAGCAGACGTTAAACCAGCTGCTTGCCGAAATGGACGGCTTTGATACGTCTAAGGGGCTTTTGATTCTGGCGGCGACAAACCGTCCGGAAGTGCTGGATAAGGCGCTGCTTCGTCCCGGACGCTTTGACCGGAGGATTATCGTAGACCGTCCGGATCAAAAAGGACGCCTTGAGACGTTAAAAGTGCATGCCAAAGACGTTTTGATGGATGAGACGGTAGATTTGGAGGCTTTGGCGCTTGCTACGGCAGGAC
>CATOKN010000165.1 GCA_951800425.1 uncultured Lachnospiraceae bacterium | reverse complement strand
CAACTTAATTGTGCGAAGGCAGAAGCTGCGGTCGAGAATTGAATCAAATGCGGAAAATATTAAAAACCGGAGAGAGGAAATTGACAGGATTTTGAGAAGAGAAAAAATTGATTCTCCGCAAATCCGTCAAATTATTGACTCTATAGACGAAACGAATATAGAATAGAAAGAAGGAAAATATGGGAAAAAGCGAAGAAGCAAAAAAACTGTTTTTAGAAGGATATAACTGCGCGCAGTCTGTAGCGGGAGCTTACGCGAAAGAAATGGGCATGGAATTCGAAGCTGTGGTAAGCATGTCCTCCTCATTTGGCGGCGGCATGGGAAGATTGCGGGAAGTCTGCGGCGCAGTCAGCGGAATGTTTTTGGTTGCCGGCGCAGTCTATGGATATAGCAATCCAAAAGACATTCAGGCGAAAAAGGAGCATTATGAAAGGATACAGCTTCTGGCTGCAAAATTTAAAGAAGAGACGGGCAGTATCGTATGCCGGGAGCTTTTGGGTATTGAGGGAAAAGACGCAGGGCCTGAGCCAAGCAAGCGTACGAAAGAATATTACAAAAGGAGGCCGTGTCCGGAAATGGTTGCACTGGCTGCCGGAATTTTAGAACAATATATGGCAAAGCAGGATAAAAATCATGAAATTTCAAATAAAATCTTGTAGTATGATTCCGATTATGCTATAATCATGTTCATGCAGATATAGTATATCGGTAGTACATCAGCTTCCCAAGCTGAGGGGGTGGGTTCGACTCCCATTATCTGCTCTGCATTTTAAACAAAGCGGATTTGTCCGCTTTGTTTTTTTTGACAGGCGTAGGTCCAAAGATGGAAAGGAGCCGCAGAATGATTCGAAGAAGCGATCTGCTTACATTTCAATTTTATAAAAAAGAAAAATTTACCGGAAGCTGCTGCGGAACACGCTATCTGATTCAAAAAGAACAGAATGGAGACGAGGATATTTTTGCGGTATATACATGGCCCGGACCTTATAATTTTGCCGTGACGGCAAAAGAATTGAAAGTCAGAAAAGAATTTCTATTTGCAGAGCTTTCTTTGGAAGAGATAACGGATTATTTAAATCTCGTCTGCAAAAAATAAAAGACGGAATACGAAACCCATATGCTTCGTATTCCGCCTTTTTTAGTTTTTATCCGTAATCTTGTCTCTTATTACTTGGAAGAAGACATTTTCTCTTCCTGGCTGCGGATCATTTTACGAACCATTTCTCCGCCAATGGAGCCTGCCTGTGCAGAAGTCAAATCGCCGTTGTATCCTTCTTTTAAAGGAACTCCGATTTCAGAAGCGACTTCCTGTTTGAAACGATTTAATGCTTCTTTTGCTTCAGGTACCTCAACTCTATTTGTTCTGCTTGAACTTGCCATGGTAATACACCTCCATAGTTTTTTCTCCGGCTGTGCCGTTTTTTTTGTTCCGGATAAACGGTGTTTTGTTTATCCTGAGAATAGTATGGTTGGAAAAGCAAATTTTATGTTTGGAAAGTTACACCATGGATTTTTTTGCTAATTTGTGATATGTTATCTTTAAAAATACGATGCTGTCCAGAACGCGTGGACAAAAAGGAGGTTACGCTATGAGTAAAACGGGAATTTTTATGGCCGAAGGCTGCGAAGAAATCGAAGGGCTTACCGTCGTGGATATTTTGCGCAGGGCAGGACTTGAAATCGAAATGATTTCCATAAATGAAACGGTTTCCATAACGGGTTCTCATGGAATTTCATTTCTTGCAGACAAAATTTTTGAACAGGTAAATTTTGACGAATTTGACGCTATCGTTCTGCCGGGAGGAATGCCCGGAACATTAAATCTGGGAGCCCATGAAGGCGTTTTAGCAGTCATTCGAAATTTTGCAAAAGAAGGAAAGCTTGTGGCTGCCATCTGCGCCGCTCCGTCCGTGCTTGGAGCCGCCGGGATTTTAAACGGCAAAAAGGCTACGTGCCATCCCGGATTTGAAGACAAGCTGACAGGCGCTGCGCCGTCAGAAGATTCCGTTGTTTCAGACGGAAATATCATTACCAGCCGCGGAATGGGAACCGCCATTGATTTTGCGCTGGAAATTGTAAAATATCTGAAAGATGAAGCGGCTGTTGGCGATTTAAAAACAAAACTGGTCTACGGTTAGGAGCTGCAATGGAAATTGAACGAAAATATTTAATTCCAAATCTTCCCGCAGATTATGAATCGTATCCGCATACGGAGCTGGAGCAGGGTTATTTGTGTACCAGCCCTGTCGTACGCATCCGAAAATCCGGGGAAACCTATACGCTGACGTATAAAGGAGCGGGTTTTCTGGTCCGGGAAGAATACAATCTTCCTCTGACAAAAGAAGCATATGAACACCTGCGGCCAAAAGCAGACGGAATTTTAATCCATAAAATCCGTTATCGGATACCCTATCAGAAAACGTATACGATTGAACTGGACGTGTTTTTGGACGTACTGGCTCCTCTTACGCTGGCAGAAGTGGAATTTTCCACAGAAGAGGAGGCGAATCGGTTTGTTCCTCCGGACTGGTTTGGAGAAGACGTTACATTTTCACCCGAATATCATAACAGCGCGCTAAGCCGGAAAAAACAGGCGGTTTCTTTTTAGGAAACCGCCTGCGCTTATCTTCGGAATCTGTTGGTTTCAAATTTCTGCATAGTACGGATGCTGCTTAAAAGCTGCTGATAACGAATGTCTACGTTTCCGTCCGGTATGACAAGGTCAAGCGTTACGGCAAAATCATCAATCAGCCTGTCGGTAATGGAAGCTCCAAGATTTTTAATAATCTGGTATTTCTGCTCCAGCGTATCCGCGTCCAGAAATTGAAGCAGCGCAGGATCCGCCTGTGGATATTCTTTTGCCAGAGCTTCTTTGTGCGGCTGCACGTCATTTACCTCCGGCTCTGTCTGGCGGCGGATGGTTCCGGCTTTTTTTGCGCCAATGCGTTCAAAATAGTATGTCTGCGCGGCGTTTGGATATTTTATTGTATCTACTTCTTCCATAAACATCCCAAGAGGCCTGACAAAGCATTCAAAATCCCCATAAAGGCCCTGATACACCACCATTTTCTCTTTCGTTCTGACGTAATTTGCCACACAGAGAATCTGGTACGGTTTTCCCTTTATATCCGTATATCTCTCGCCCGGCTTTGGAATCGGTCTTTCCATATAGGTCACTTCCTTTATTCAAAATAAAATACTTTCTTATCGTACCATAAATTGTAAAAAAAATATAGACATAAAAGAATAAGAAACTTATACTATATGTATTGTGTCTTACTTATGCAAAAAGAAGGATTGCTTATGTTTTCAAAAATTACAAAACACCTTTCCGGCATGCAAATGATTGCGGGAGGCTTTTTTCTCATTATTTTATCCGGAACGCTGCTTTTAATGCTTCCATGCGCCGCAAAATCGGGAGAAATCACTCCTTTCACAGCGGCGTTATTTACGTCGACCAGCGCGACGTGCGTAACGGGGCTGATTGTCGCGGATACCTTTACCCAGTGGACGTTGTTTGGACAGCTTGTCATTCTGACGCTGATTCAGATTGGAGGGCTTGGGTTTATCACCATTGGCGTTACGGTTTCCATGCTCCTGCGCCGTAAAATCGGCTTAAAAGAACGCGGCCTCATTCGGGAAAGCTTCAATATCATTGAGCTTCGAGGCATGGTGCGGCTGACGAAACGGGTGATTTACGGCACGTTTTTTTTCGAAGCGGCCGGCGCAGTGATTCTTTCCGCCTGTTTTATACCGAAAATGGGCTTGCTGCAGGGAATTTACTATGGAATTTTTCATTCCATTTCCGCTTTTTGCAATGCGGGTTTTGATTTGATGGGACGCTATGAGAAGTTTTCTTCTCTGACGGCATATTACGATCATCCGGTTGTAATGATAACCGTCATGCTTTTGATTATCATTGGAGGAATCGGCTTTATTGTCTGGAATGACTTATATGAACACCGGCTGAAATTCCGAAAGTATACGCTGCATACGAAAATCGTTTTGACTTCCACGCTGACGTTGATTTTCGGCGGCGCTATTATTTTTTATATCATAGAAGGAAATCGCCTGTTTGACGGAATGAGTATAATGGGAAAAATTCTCAGTTCCCTGTTTTGTTCCGTGACTCCGAGAACGGCGGGGTTTAATACGGTTGACGTTGGTTCTATGACGGACGGCGGCAAGCTTTTTACCGTAATTCTTATGTTTGTCGGCGGCGCGCCCGGCTCTACTGCGGGCGGTGTAAAAGTAACGACGTTAATCGTTTTATTTATTTTTATTAAAGCGACTTTGCTGCGCACCGTAGGATATAATATATTTGGACGCAGACTGGAAGATGAAGCGCTGCATAAAGCGGCGGCTGTCTTCTGCACGAATCTTTTTCTTGCAATGACGGCAGTTATTTTGTTATGCGGATTTCAGAATTTCAACGGCACAGACGCGCTGTTGGAATGCTTTTCTGCAATTAGCACCGTAGGCATGACGGCGGGGCTTACGACGCAGTTAAATACGGCGTCCAGGCTTATCATCATTCTTCTGATGTATCTGGGACGCGTGGGAAGCCTTTCTTTTGCGATGTCGTTTACAGATAAAAAGAAAATTACGCATATTATGCAGCCTGCGGAAAAAATAAATATCGGGTAATGGTTTGGGAGGATGGAATATATGAAATCAATTTTAATGATAGGAATGGGACGCTTTGGCACGTACCTCTGCATGAATTTATCCAGGCTTGGAAACGAAATTATGATTGTCGACCAGTGTGAAGAGAAGCTGGAGGATTTGCTTCCTTATGTGACGAGCGCCAAGATTGGCAACTGCACCAACGTGAAAGTTCTGGAAAGCCTTGGCGTATCGAATTTTGATTTGTGCATTGTATGCATTGGAAACAATTTTCAAAGCAGTCTTGAAATTACAAGTCTGTTAAAAGAGCTTGGGGCCAAACGCGTCGTCAGCAAGGCCAATCGGGACATCCATGCAAAATTCCTGTTAAAAAACGGCGCCGATAAAGTCATTTTTCCCGATCGGGACATTGCCGAACGGGTTGCCGTCAGTTTGAGCGCAGATGAAATTTTTGATTATATCAATCTGGCGGACGGCTATTCCATTTATG
>CATOKN010000164.1 GCA_951800425.1 uncultured Lachnospiraceae bacterium | reverse complement strand
GACGTAGAATATAAAAAGCCGATTTTTGGAAAAGTTGCGGTGCAGAAATATACGTTGGAAGAAAAAATACTGACGCTTTATTTCAATGACGCGTACCACGATATGGACAAAGTGGAAGAAACTCTGGCGAGGGCGGCTATCGTGCGCACCATGATGCAGGCGGACGGCGTGGACTTTCTTTCTTTTTACGTGGGCGAAGATCCATTGCTGGATAAAAGCGGCAATGCTGTGGGCGTTATGACAAATGACAGCTTTATTGAAAATCCGGGAGAACAGATCAACTCCATTGAAACGGCTGCCTTAAAGCTTTATTTTGCCAATGAAAAGGGGAGCGGTCTTGTTTCTGAAACAAAAGAAGTGCATTATAGCAGTAATATTTCTATGGAAAAGCTGGTGATGGAGCATTTGCTGGAGGGACCAAAGAAAAGCAATCTTCAGTCTGCTGTTCCGGAGGGAACAAAGATTTTGAATGTGTCCGTACTGGAGGGCGTTTGTTATGTCAGCCTGGATGAAAGCTTTCTCAATCAGAATTATAATATCGAAGAGCCGGTCGTTATTTATTCCATTGTAAATTCATTATCAGAGCTTGCCAATATCAACAAAGTACAGATTTCCGTCAAAGGGGATACCAGCGGCGTTTATCGGGATGAGCTGCCGTTTGACAGACTGTACGAAAGAAATCTGGATTATGTAGAGGAATAAAAGGAGGGAACGAATACATTTGAACAGGCGAAAGCTTTGTTTTCTGTCGGCGGCATTTTTGCTTGGAATTGCCGCTGCAGAATACCGGCAGACGTTTTTGTGGGGTATGCTTGTCCCGTATGGACTGGCCTGGATGCGTTCCATATGGAGTGAAAACAAAGGAGCGGCCCATCTGGCTTTCTGGACGGCGGCATTTGTTTTGTCGGTATTTGCCGGCAGTTTTGACAGCTATTATCACAGGCAGTTTCGAAACGCTTACGAGGAGAAGCTGAAAGATGACGCGTCATGTCTGGTACAGGGAAAAATTTATCAAAAAGAAAAGAAAAACGATCAAATTCTATTTTATCTGAAAGACTGCCGGGTGCAGTTGGATCAAAAAATATATGTCTGCAATCAAATCTTACTTTATCTGAATGCCAGTGATTATTCCATTGGCGAAATCCTGTGTGTAAAAGGAAAAATAAAAACATTTTCTCTTCCGTCAAACGATGGGAATTATAACGAAAGACAATATTATCAGAGTTTAAAAATTGATTTTAAAGTGTCAGGAGAGCGCGTCGTATTCAGAGGAGGAAAAAAGGACGCGTTTCGGGAGCTTTTGTCTTTTTGGAAAGAAAAGATAACAGAGAGCTATCAAAATGCTATGCCCGAAAGAGACGCGGGCGTGCTTTTGGCCATGACGCTTGGAGAGAAAGGCCAGATGGAGAAAGGCCGTTCTCAAACGTATCGGGATGCGGGAATCAGTCATTTTTACAGCATATCCGGACTGCATATTTCCATGCTTGGGATGGCGCTTTATCAGTGGATGAAAAGAAGAAGCGGCAGCTTTCTTGCTGCGGGAGGAATTTCTGCGGCGCTGATTTTTGTTTATGGGGAGCTTACGGGGTTTGGCATATCGGCAAGCAGGGCGATTGGGATGTTCTTTTTGCTGTTGTATGCCAAATGCAGAGGAAGAAGCTATGACAGGCCGACGGCTCTATTCTGTATGGCGGCCTTTTTGGCAGGAAAAAATCCTGGGATTTTGCATCATGCGGGATATTTGCTTTCGTTTGGCGCGGTAGGGGGCGTTTTGCTTGCGGAATGGCTGCTTGCAGGTTTTGCCAAAGAAAACGGGGAGGAAGCGTCCAAAGAATCCCGGATGCAAAAAGCTGGAAAAAAGATGAGGGAAGCGATTCTGGCAAGCTTTTGCATTCAGTTTATGACGATTCCAATTCTTCGCTTCTTTTTTTATGAAATTTCTGTTTATGCGGTTTTTGTGAATCTGTTTGTGCTGCCTTGCATGGGGGCTTTGCTTGGTTTTGGAATTTTCGGCGGTATAATGGGCTGTATGTTTCCTGCTTTTGGAAAAATACTTTTGTACCCATGCCATCTGATTTTGTTGTTTTATGATTTTTGCTGCGGCTGTTTTTTGAAGCTGCCAAATTCTTTGCTGATTATGGGAACGGCGTCTGTATTCTGGATGATTTGCTGGTATGGCTCTGGTTTTTTATTTCTGGCAGCCAGGAAATGCGGCAAAAGGCCTCCGGTGTTTCTGCTTGCTGCGCCGCTTGTCGTTTTGTTGTGGGTACAGAAAGCGCCGGAGTTTGCAATTGATGTTTTGGACGTTGGCCAGGGAGACGGCGCTTATGTTTCTTTCGTGGACGGCACGTCTGTTTTTATCGACGGAGGCAGCAGCAGCGTTTCCAAAGTGGGAACGTACCGCATTCTTCCGTTTTTAAAATATAAGGGCGTCCGGCGCGTGGATTACTGGTTTGTCAGTCATTGCGATGCGGATCACATCAATGGGCTGCTCGAAGTGATGGATGCGGGATATGAAATCAAGAATCTCGTCGTGTCAGGCAGCATTCCAAAAGACGCGGCATGGGAAGCGTTGAAAGAATCGGCAAAAGAAAACAAAATTCCCGTTTTGTTTATGGATCAGGGAGCTTGTTTGAAAAGCAGTGAGGGAAGCTTTCGCATCACATGTCTGCTTCCATCGGGCGGAAAAAAGGATGCGGACCGCAATGCAAATTCTCTTGGGCTTTTGTTTGAAACCGGGCGTTTTCGCGCTCTTTTTGCCGGAGATATTGGAGAAGAACAGGAAAAAGAACTTTTAAGAAAATGGGAGCTTCCGAGGATAGACGTATATAAGGCTTCCCATCATGGCTCTGATTATTCAAACTGCAGTGAACTTTTGCAAAAGATTCGTCCGAAGATTACGGTCATTTCCTGCGGCAGGAAAAATCGTTACGGACACCCTGGAAAGAAAGCGGTAAACAGGATTCTTAAGGCAAAGAGCAAAATATATGAAACAGGAGTTTTGGGGCAGATAAAAATTCGGGGAGAGCATCTTGAAGAAAGGGAAGCTTCTGTGTTAGAATGGAAGCCATGAAGACGATAGACGAAGATATAAAAAACAAAACATTCCGTTCGTGTTATCTGCTTTTTGGAGAAGAAGCCTATTTAAAAAAGCAGTACCGGAACAAGCTGATTTCCGCTTTGGCAAAACCAGGAGATACGATGAATTTTTCTTCTTACGAGGGAAAAGACATTTCTCCGGGAGAGCTTGTGGATTTGGCGGAAACAATGCCGTTTTTTGCGGAGCGGCGGCTGATTTTAGCGGAAGAAAGCGGTTTTTTTAAAAATTCCTCTGAGATGATGGCAAATTATTTAAAGGAAGCCAATCCCAGTACCTGTTTTCTTTTTGTAGAATCAGAAGTGGATAAGCGGTCAAAGATGTATAAGGCGGTAAAAAAGTACGGGGCGGCAGTAGAGTTTTCCATTCAAAATGAAGCGCTTCTTACAAAATGGATTCTGGGAAGGATTGGAAGGGAGAAGAAAAAGATAGCAAAGCCAACGCTGAAAGAATTTCTGAACAGAACGGGATCGGATATGAGCAGCATCGATCGGGAGCTGGAAAAGCTTCTGTGCTATACGCAGAAGAAAGATGTCGTGGAGGAAGAGGATGTTAAGGCGGTTGTGACGAATCGGATCGAAAACAGGATTTTTGAAATGACAGAAGCAATTTCCGGACGCGGCAGAAAAAAAGCGTTAGAATTATACTATGATCTGCTGGCGTTAAAAGAAGCGCCGATGCGGATTTTATTTCTGATTGTCAGGCAGTTTCGTATTTTATCAGAAGTAAAAGAATTGACGGCTCGGGGGTATGGAAGTCCTGAGATTGCGAAAAAGGTGGGCATACCGGAATTTGCGGTTCGAAAACATCAGGCGCAGTCCGGAAATTTTACAGGGGACGCGCTGCTTCTTGCGTTGAAAGACGCAGCGTCTTTGGAAGAGGATGTAAAAACCGGAAAGTTAAACGATAAAATTGCGGTGGAGATTTTTATTGTAAAGTACAGCAAAATGGAGGAAAAATTATGATGACGGCAAAAAAATATGTAAATGCAGTTGGACGGAGACTGAAATGTACCAAAGAGAAGCGGGAGGAGATCAAACAACAGCTTTTGAAAGACATTTCAACGGCAACAAACGGCGGGGCGGCGTTGGAAAGCGTGATTCAGCGCATGGGTTCTGCAGATGCTGTCGCCGATAAATTTAACCGGAAATTTTCGGAAAGCGAGATTAAGAAGTATAAAAAGAACCGGCGCATACGGATTCTCTGCGAGAGCGCTGCCGTTATTATTCTTCTTTCTGTCCTGATGTATCAGATGACGCCTAAAACCGCCGAGATAGGGTCGAGCGGATTATTTGAGGAACAGGCGGTAGAGGAGGCTTCAAAAGAAATTATAGAAGCGTTTCGAACGGGAGATTTGGAAATACTGCATAAGTGGTCCTCAGAAGATATGCAGGAAGTTATGACTTCGGAAAAACTAAAAGAGGCAAAAAATCAGATGTCGGATGAGTATGGCGAATGGATTTCTTTCGGAGAGCCGGATATGTTTGAAATGAAGAAAAAGGGAGAAACCTATGCCATGGCTCAGATAGCGGCTTCCTATGAAAAAAACAGCATTACTTATATGATTGCGTTTGATCAGGACATGAAGATAGCAGGATTTTATATGAAGTAGGCGGAAATAAAAAAGAATGGATTTGATGACGGTTTCAAATCCATTCTTTTTCGTATCGGAATTTTTTGATTCTGAGTTTATTAAGCGATTTCGTTTACAAGTTTTGCTAAGCGGGAAACTTTTCTGGCAGCGTTGTTTTTGTGGTATACGCCTTTCTGCGTTGCTTTGGCAATCGTAGAAGTAGCGGCGGTCAATGCAGCCTTAGCTTCCTCTTTATTCTTAGCGTTTACAGCAGCTTCCACTTTTTTGATGGATGTTTTAACCGCAGATTTGATAGATTTGTTTCTGGCAGTTCTGGTTGCTGTAACAAGAATTCTTTTTTTAGCAGATTTAATGTTAGCCAATCTGGACACCTCCATTATGTGAAAAATAGAATGTTGAAACTGGATTGTACACCGAAGCCGGACACGGACGTTCCGATGTAC
>CATOKN010000163.1 GCA_951800425.1 uncultured Lachnospiraceae bacterium | reverse complement strand
GACCGTATCGCATGTAGATCGTTTTATCGAAGAGGGGGCAAAAGCCGTCGTTGTGGCCTGCAATACGGCTACAAGCGCAGCCGTGCGTTATTTGAGGCAGAAATATCCTACTGTGCCGCTGATTGGAATTGAGCCGGCGTTAAAACCGGCCGTGCTTTTTAAAAATCATCCAAACGTCGTCGTTATGGCGACGCCGATGACAATCCGGGAAGAAAAATTTCATAATTTAATGGGGCGGTATATGGGAATGGCGCATATTATTCCGCTGCCCTGTCCGGGACTGATGGAATATATTGAACATGGAGATATTCAAAGCGAAGAACTGGAGTGTTTTTTGGAAAAACTGTTTGAACCCTTTGAAAAACAGAAACTGGACGCCGTGGTTTTGGGCTGCACGCACTATCCGTTTGTCAGCAGGGAGCTGCAGAAAGTGCTGGGAAGCCATGTTACGCTGTTTGAAGGCGGATCTGGCACGGCAAGAGAGACTAAGCGGCGCGTTGCGGCGGCCGGGCTTTTGAACCCGTCTGGGAAAAAGGGGAGTATTCGATTTGACAACAGTCAGCAGTCGAAAGAAAAGCAAAGGCTTTGTATGCGTCTGCTCGGAATCAATTTTACAGTTGAAAAGAAATGACAAGTCATTTATAATACCTTATGGAATGGCCGATGGCCAAAATTGGATGTCTAAGAGGCATTACGCATGAAAAATATGTAAAGTATGGAGGAGCGATAGGGTATGTACACATTAGAAGATATTCGTGCAGTGGATTGCGAAGTTGCAGATGCGATTACCGCAGAATTTGAAAGGCAGAACAGCCATATTGAGCTGATTGCTTCGGAGAACTGGGTCAGTCCGGCCGTTATGTCGGCTATGGGCAGCGTTATGACGAATAAATATGCGGAAGGTGATCCGGGAAAGCGTTATTACGGCGGCTGCGAATGCGTTGACGTCGTAGAAGATCTGGCAAGAGAAAGAGCAAAGAAATTGTTTGGCTGTGATTATGTAAATGTGCAGCCGCATTCCGGGGCTCAGGCAAATATGGCGGTGCAGTTTGCAATTTTAAAGCCAGGCGATACGGTAATGGGTATGAATTTGGATCACGGCGGTCATCTGACGCACGGAAGCCCTGTTAATTTTTCCGGACATTATTTTCATATCGTGCCTTACGGCGTCAATGACGAAGGATTTATCGACTATGAAAACGTCATGAAAATTGCCATGGAATGCAAGCCGAAGATGATAATTGCCGGAGCCAGCGCGTATGCAAGGGCGATTGATTTCAAAAAATTCAGAGAAATCGCAGATGCGTGCGGCGCGGTTTTGATGGTAGATATGGCGCATATTGCCGGACTTGTCGCAGCCGGCGTGCATGAAAGTCCGATTCCTTATGCAGACGTGGTAACGACGACGACGCATAAGACGCTGCGCGGACCGCGGGGAGGCATGATTTTATGCAATCAGGAGGCTGCGGAAAAATATAATTTCAACAAAGCTATTTTCCCGGGTATTCAGGGAGGACCTCTGATGCATGTGATTGCGGCAAAAGCAGTTTGTTTTCAGGAGGCGCTGCAGCCGGAATTTAAAGAATATCAGAGAAATGTGGCTGCAAATGCTCAGGCGCTTTGCAAAGGACTTCAAAACCGGGGAATTAAAATTGTTTCCGACGGAACGGACAACCATCTGATGTTGGTTGATTTGACGCCATATCAGCTGACCGGAAAAGAAATGGAGAAAATTTTAGATTCCGTAAATATTACCTGTAATAAAAATACGATTCCAAACGATCCGAAGTCTCCGTTTGTGACAAGCGGCATCCGCATCGGAACGCCGGCCGTGACCTCCAGAGGAATGAACGCGGAAGATATGGACAGGATTGCAGAAGCGATTGCCATGATGATAAAAGAGGGAGAAGCAAAAGCCGAAGAGGCAAAAGCAATTGTAAAAAGCCTGACGGAAAAATATCCATTGAAATAAGAAACAGAATACGATGCGTATCATGCTGTGAAAAATAACGCCTTTGAAGCTAAGCGCTTCAAAGGCGTTGCTTTTGGGCGCAGGGAGACGAAATATCGTTTTACTTTCCAGATAATGCCAGAACAAATGTTCTGAACTTGCTTTACAAAAAACGGATGTTCTGTTATTATAAATGAGGATGAGAAAATAAAATATGGGAAGAATGACATTATGAATCATAAAATAATTTTTCATATTGACGTAAACAGTGCGTTTTTATCCTGGGAAGCAGTATATCGTCTGCGTCATCTTGGGGGAAAGCTGGATCTTCGGGCGGTTCCTTCCGCAGTAGGAGGCGATATGACAAAGCGTCATGGCATTATCCTTGCAAAATCCATTTCTGCAAAAAAATATAATGTGCAGACAGGAGAGCCGGTCGTGGACGCTTTGCGAAAATGTCCCAATCTGATTCTTGTGCCGCCGAATTATGAATTGTATGAAAAGAACTCTCATGCATTTATGGAAATTCTGAGAAAATATTCGGATGTGGTAGAGCAGTATAGCATCGATGAAGCGTTTATGGATATGACTGGCACAAAAAGCCTGTTTGGAACGCCGGTTGCGGCCGCAAATATGATAAAAGACGAGATTTTCCGGGAATTGGGATTTACGGTAAACGTCGGTATTTCCAGCAATAAGCTCCTTGCAAAAATGGCAAGTGATTTTAAAAAACCAAATCTTGTGCATACGTTATTTCCGGATGAAATTGAAAAGAAGATGTGGCCCCTTCCGGTCAGGGAGCTGTTTTTTGTAGGAAGCGCGTCAGAACGAAAGCTGCATTCCATAGGCATCCGTACGATTGGAGAGCTGGCAAACGCAGACGTTCGCATATTGAAATCTATTATGAAAAAACACGGCGAAGTCGTCTGGAATTTTGCAAACGGCAGGGATGTGTCCGTGGTAGAAGCAGTTCCGTCAGAAAATAAAGGATACGGCAATTCCACGACGCTTTCCTTTGATGTGACGGATGCGGAAACGGCAAAGAGGGTTCTGCTGTCTTTGGCGGAACGGGTAGGCATAAGGCTCAGAAAAGAAAAAGCACGTATTGAAGAGGTATCTGTGGGGATTCGTTATCATGATTTGGGCTATTCTTCGCATCAGGGCGTATTGCAGACGGCGACGAATATTACAAAAGAAATTTACGATCATGCCTGCGTGCTTTTTGATCAGATGTGGGACGGCAGACCGATACGTCTTTTGGGGATACAGACAGGGCGCGTGTCAAAAGAAGATTCCGACCGACAGCTTGATTTGTTTGACGCTACGGATTATCAAAAATTAGAAAAGCTGGATCAGGCGATTGACAGCATCAGAGGGCGGTTTGGCGCAGATTCGGTTGTGCGGGCGTCTTTTTTGAACCAGGATAAAATCGATCATATAGGGGGAGGTATTTCGAGAGAGAAAAGAAGCGTAGACTATAGGAACGAGAAGGTGGAATAATGGCATTTCGTCTTGGCGAAATTACACAGAAAAGGGAACATGGAAGGCTGCGGGGCATTCAAAGAGAGATTGCCTGTGAATGCTGGTTCACCAGCCAGGGAAAAAGCATTCCGAAATTAATTAAAATTATGGATGCGGAAGGAGTTTTGCATACGATCAAAGAGATACAGGTGCTGGCCTCCGAAGAAAAAACGTATAGCGGCATACAGACGGTAGAGCATATATGCAGAATTAACTTAGAGGGACGAATGGAAACGGTAAAGCTGGTTTTTACAAAAGAGAGTTTAAAATGGGCGCTTGTGGAAATATGAGCGGAGGATTTTGCAATTTCTTTCCGTATGGTGTATAATGCAAAAAAAGAATGCGAGGTAGCTATGGACGATTTATTAAAAGTAGGTATTATTGCCAATACGCATGGACTCCGTGGAGAGGCAAAAGTATTTCCAACAACAGATGATCCCAAAAGATTTCTGGATTTAGACAAGATAATTCTGGATACCGGAACCGAGAAAAAGACGCTTGAAATAGAACGCGTCCGTTTTGCGAAGCATATGGTGATTCTGAAATTCAAAGGACTGGATCACATCAATGACATAGAGAAATATAAGAAGAAAGATTTGTACGTCACAAGAGATCAGGCCGTTCCTCTTGGAGAAAATGAATATTTTATCGCAGACTTAATCGGGCTTTGCGCCGTTTCGGATGAAGGGGAGCAGTTAGGCGAACTGACAGACGTCATACAGTCTGCGGCCAATGATGTTTATGTAATCAAAGATAAGAATTCTTTTGAGCTTTTAGTTCCGGCAATCAAAGACTGTATTAAGCGGGTTGATTTGGAAGCCGGCGTGGTAGAAATACATCTTTTGGAGGGGCTTAGGGAAGTAAATCAAAAGTAAGCGCAAAAGGGGGCTTTTGGGATATGGATGTGTTAATAAAAGTCGGACTGTTTGTGCTTGCAGAATTGCTGATTAACCGGATTGTCAATTTAATCTTCCATTATATGGGAAGAAAGCATAATTCCGTACATCTGCGTTTTTCCAAAAGCATCGTGAATGTAGTTGTGGTAGTGATTGTAATGTACAGTCTGGCGCAGCAGTTTGAGGTGACAAAAGACATCAGCAAGACGCTTTTGCAGAGCAGCTCATTGTTTATTGCGATTGCCACTTTTGCCGCGCAGCAGGCGCTGTCGAATGTGATAAGCGGGATTTCCCTGTCTGCTTCCAGGCCTTACAACGTAGATGAAAAAATCAGAGTTGTTCAGGGCGGAAGCGTCATAGCGGAGGGAATGGTCAAAGATATTACCATCCGGCATACGATTATCCAGCAGTTTAATGGAGAAAGCTGCATCGTTCCGAATTCCGTTATGGATTCCGCCGTGATTACCAATACGAATTATACCGGAAATATTGGTAATTTCATGGAAATTGAGGTCTCTTACGATACGGATATTGAAAAAGCCATGAACTGTATGCAGCAAATTTGCATCGATCATGAGCTGACATTGAATACTGCCAATCATAAAGTTTTTATCAAAGGTTATACGCAAAGCGGGATTATATTAAAAACAACAGTCTGGACCGAAAGTCTGGATGACAGCTTTCAGGCGTGCAGCGATATAAGGGCGGCTCTGGTGGAAGGATTTCGAAAGAACGGCATACAAATTCCGTACCAGAAGGTTACGGT
>CATOKN010000162.1 GCA_951800425.1 uncultured Lachnospiraceae bacterium | reverse complement strand
ACCTCCCCGTGATTTGTAGTATACCGAGTTCCCTACAAGAAGAATTATAAAGAAAAAATAGGCTCAGGGAAACCATTTTCATTACGTTTTGTGCCTGAGCGAAGCGAAAGGAATGGATATAACTATGGAAGAAAGAATCCTCGCCATCAGCAGAATCTTGGTTTGGTAAGCAATATATCTTTGATCCCGCGGATCCCGGATCTGCTTCAGCAAGAACGGCAGATCCGGAAAAATTACCCGCTCCCCTTTAACTCACACGAAAGATAGAACCAAGCCAGGTGTTTCCTTACCTTTGCTCCGGTAACTTTTTCTTTCGTCTTCTTAGTAAAGGCCTCCTCTCTTTCCCGATCTTGCGAAAAAATCACTTTGGTGATCATTCTATTATCTCGCATTACCCTGAAAAATGTGAGGTTTTTATTATATATTTTTTATCGTCAGAGCTGCTTAAAAATTCTTCCGGAAGCTCCTGTTAAGAAATTCAGCTTGTATAAAGAGTTTCATATCATCTTATCATTTGCAATCACACAAAATTAAATCTATAATTCCGGACGCGTAAGGACCCAGTTCATATTCATTGAATACAATATGTACCTCTCCATCCAATATATAAAATACAATGCTTTCAATATCTTTTACGTCAGCCTCTTCTCTATAATATTTACCAGGTTCGCTGTTCTTAATATCATCATTTATACACTGATTCACCATCTTTCGTATAAATTTCTCATCCCTGTTCAAAACTTCCTTTAACGAAAGCTGCTTCCCTTCTTTCAGATCATATGTATAAGCATAAATTACGGAACCTCCATGTACACCACCCGTATACTGGTATTCATGAAAATGCACACTGATTTTAGTATCCGTATTGTACGTCACTTCTACGTTAAAAAACCCCTCAAATACCATATCAGCTTCCTCAGGATACCTCTCTATGGAATACTCGTACCATGACTTTAGAAATCTCTGCCATTGAAAAGAAATCTCTTCATTAATCATAGCTCCCACAACATTGTCTTCTGAAAATAAAGGAATTTGTTTTTCTATTTCGACAGGTATCTTTGTGGAATCCTGATTCATTTTCATTTCGTTTGTTTTCATCGTATAATTCAGCTTTTTCAGTATTTGTTCCGGGCGCTTGCTTACTATGCGCCTCTTCAATTCGTCTATATCAGCAACGACACGAAAACTTGAACCACTCCGCTCAAAAAACTCCTGAGGCAGTCTGTTTACACTTCCATTTTTAACCTTTCCACTAAAAACCCCATCTTTTGAAATGAAATAATAACTTCCTTTATTTTCTTGCGCATACGCAATCATAGAAAAAAAGATGACGGTATCTTTAAAGCCTTTATCCGCTTTTCCTGCAACTCCTTCAAAAGGAGCTTCCTTTCTGATTGCCTTTTCGACGATATGATTCCAATACACTGCGTCACAGACAGGAATCAGATGAACGCGCTTGGAATTCAAAAACTCTTTCGCCTGTTTCAAAGCTTCATTTCTATATGAACTTATTGATTCAAATTCTTCTTTTGGCTTACCCATACGTAAAGCAATGGTATTGTACGCTTCCATATCCTTTTCATATTGTGCAATTTTCTGCTCTGTCAATTCTCTCAAAACCATTTCAGGTACAAGAATCTGGACTTTATCATTACATGGATGTAAATCTCTTATAGTTATCAATTCTTCAAATGGCTGATTAAGATAAAATTGACGATATAAAGAAGTCTTAATCTTATCAAATGGAATACGCAAAAAATTACTGTCAGGAACAATATAAATCATCTGCCTCAACCCCTAACTGATTTATGTTTAAACAGCTAAAATCAGATTGCTTTTTACGGTTTCTCACCTTACTCAAATTCCACCGTCCCCGGCGGCTTGCTTGTCAGATCGTAGAAGATTCGGTTGACGCCTTTTACCTCATTGATAATCCTGTTCATCACTTTCTTAAGTACTTCATACGGAATTTCCGCGGCTTCAGCCGTCATAAAATCCACTGTCTCCACGGCCCGGAGCGCCACTGCGTAATCATACGTCCTTTCATCTCCCATAACGCCTACGGATCTCATATTCGTGAGCGCCGCAAAGTACTGGCCCATATTTTTGGACAGGCCGGCATTTTCGATTTCTTCCCGATAAATGGCGTCCGCTTCCTGAACCATCCGCACTTTATCCATGGTCACTTCCCCGATGATGCGGATTCCAAGTCCCGGTCCTGGAAATGGCTGACGAAAAACCAAATATTCCGGTATTCCAAGCTCAAGCCCGGCCTTTCTGACTTCGTCTTTAAATAAATCCCGGAGAGGCTCCACAATTTCTTTAAAATCCACAAAATCCGGCAAACCGCCGACGTTATGATGCGATTTGATGACCGCGGACTCTCCGCCAAGGCCGCTTTCCACAATATCCGGATAGATGGTACCCTGTACGAGAAAATCAACGGCTCCGATTTTTTTTGCTTCTTCCTCAAAAACCCGGATAAATTCTTCACCGATAATCTTTCTTTTCTCTTCCGGCTCCGTTACATGCGCCAGCTTTTCATAAAAACGGTTCTGTGCGTGAACGCGGATAAAATTAAGCTCATAAGGACCGTTTGGGCCAAATACTTCTTCAACTTCGTCGCCCTCGTTTTTCCGTAAAAGGCCGTGATCCACAAACACGCAGGTTAGCTGTTTTCCAATAGCTTTTGAGAGCATAACCGCGGCAACGGATGAGTCTACGCCGCCGGAGAGCGCGCAAAGAACTTTGCCGCCGCCGACTTTTTTTCGTATTTCCTGAATCGAATTTTCCACAAAAGAATCCATGCGCCAGGTTCCGCCGCAACCGCAAACGCCCCGGACAAAATTGTACAGCATCCGGGTTCCTTCCATAGTATGCAGCACTTCGGGATGAAATTGCACCGCATAGAGGTTTTTGGCCGCATATTCTGCCGCTGCTATGGGACAGTCTTTCGTATGCGCCGTTATTTCAAATCCTTTCGCTGCGTCTGCGATATAATCAAAATGGCTCATCCAGCAAATCGTCTTCTCAGACACATTTTGAAACAAAGGAGAAGACGTATTGACAGACACTTCTGTTTTTCCATATTCCCGAACGGGAGCCTTTTCAACTTTTCCTCCCAGCACATGCATCATAAGCTGGGCTCCGTAACAGAGTCCCAAAACCGGAATTCCAAGCGAAAACAATTCTCTGCTGCACGTGGGAGCCCCCTCTTTATAGCAGCTGTCGGGGCCTCCCGTTAAAATAATGCCTTTCGGGCGCATCGACTTAATCTGTTCCAAATCCGTCCGGTAAGAATAAATTTCACAATAGACATTGCATTCTCTGACGCGTCTCGCCACAAGCTGGTTATACTGGCCGCCAAAGTCAATGACAATTATTTTTTCCTGATTCATAAAAACGCTTCCTCTCCGTGCTGATCCAATATTTTGTCTTTTTTATTATAAGAAAGTCGTTTTAGAATGACAAGAATTTTTTTAAATGCTTCTGCGCCGCTGCAGCTCTCTTGCATTTTCCTCCACGCGTTTTTTAGACAGCGGATAGACAAGCACAAAAACGAGAGCGACGGCTGCGTAGATAACAGCCGGAAACAGCGTAGATAAGCTGTAAAGTCCGGCTCTTACGGAATCCGTCTGAGCCGCCGCCAGAGAATCATATCCGATTGCAGAAAGCGCAAAACCTCCCAGACCGCCGGCAAGCGCCTGTCCTACTTTTCTTGCAAAGGAATACACGCCGTAAATTGTTCCGTCGTCCCTCTGTATCGTCTGCACTTCTTTATCGTCAATTACGTCCGTAATCATTGCCCAAATCGTCATGTTAAACAGATACATGCCGCCAACGCTGGCCAGAAAGCTAATTACAATATAAACCCATACGTTTTGAAGCTTTAAAACGTATGCCGCCAAAAACAGAGCGGCCGCGAAAATGCATCCTGTCGCAGTCAGTTCTTTTCTTCCAAACTTTTCCACAAGCTTTCCGGAAATTGCCGCAAGAATCAACGCGGCCGGAAGACCGAGCAGATTGTTGACGGAAAGCGCTTTTGTATCTTTAAAATAATCCGCAAATAAAAACGTGCTGATGGACTGGCTCATAAGCGTCGCGCAAAGCGTCAGAATCGAAATAAAAATCACCGCCAATAAGGCGCGGCTGGAAAACACCTGCGCCAGAGTTTTTACGACAGACGCCTGTTTTTTTCCTGCCGTTTCTTTTTTTACCGTTACGCGTTCGGTCACCAGAAAATAGCACAAGAGGTAGCACAGAATTGCCAAAACGGAAAATACGCCCGCCACAATTGTAAATCTGTCCCCGACTACAATCTGATTCCCCTGCGCGTCATGCCGGTAAATAAACAAAGGAGCCGTAACGCTGATTGCCACCGCCGCAAAAGTAGAGCCCAGCGAGCGATATACGGAAAGCGATTGTCTGTCCTTTGACTTGTCTGAAATTACAGACGCCATAGAACCGTACGGAATATTGATAGAAGTATAAAAAACAGAACCCCACAACAGATAGGTGATAAACATATAAGCAATTTTTACGCTCATAGACGCTCCTGCCAAAGCGCTCTGATACATCAGAAAACTGGAAATAGCCACAGGACCGCACATGCGCAGAATCCATACCCGAAAGCGTCCTTTTGGATTTTCCGGCGAAGAATCGGCAATCCGTCCCATTCCCACGTCCGTAAACGCATCTGCGCATCTTGCCACCAGAAAGAGAATCCCGACCATAGCCGCATCTATTCCCAGCACTTTTGTATAAAATACCATAAGATACGTACTTGCAAAGATAAACGTGAAATCGTTTCCGAAATCACCAAACATATAGCCCATTTTATCACGAAATCCAAACGGTTTTTTATCTGTATTTTCCATTTTGCCAAAGCCTCCAAAATTGAAATAATCTTTTCTGCTTTAGCGTTACCCGTTTTTATGAAAATATGTAAAAAACAATTATTGTTTCAAACGCCGGAAAAATGCCGTCATGATGGGCAGCGTAACGATTGCGGCGACGACATATGCGCAGGGCTGCGCAATTTCAATTCCTGTTACGCCCAGAAAGCGCGGCAAAAGAAGCATCAGGGGAATGGACACTATACCGCCCTGAATCATTGCAATCAGCAGAGATCTTCCTTTTTTTCCAATGCTTTGAAACAGCATACTGCCC
>CATOKN010000161.1 GCA_951800425.1 uncultured Lachnospiraceae bacterium | reverse complement strand
ATCAGCAAATGATACGATTTCGACAAAAGAGCAGTCTATTTCGTCTTTGGAAAAGAAAGTGGAAGATTTGACAAAACAAGCAAAGGACGCAGAGAAAACGTCAAAAGAAGCGGCATCGAAGCTGACGTCGTACGAGCAGCTGTTAAACGCTTATTCGGCGTTTGTTGGCGAAGATGCAGAAGCGGCCGGAGCGGCTTTGGAACAGGTAAAAGTGGAGGATTTGAGCGGCCGGGCCAAAATGATTTACGATGACGTCAGCGCAAAGGCCAACGAGAAATATCTGGACGCGCTTTATCAGGAGGGATACGGCGCCTATTCGAAAGGCGATTACGATACCGCCATTGAAAAGCTTGGCAAAGTTGTCGAGATGGATGAAAAATATAAAGATGGATACACGGTGTATTATCTGGCGCAATCCTATCGCAGACAGGATAATATGGAACAGGCGATAATTTATTATCAGAAAGTGCTGGAGCAGTGTCCGGGAACCGAACGCGCGCGGGTAGCGCAAACCTATGTAAAAGAAACCGGACAGACAGATCAGCAGTCAGACGGACAGCAGGGACAGGCGGATCAGCAGTCAGACGAACAGCAGGGACAGGCAGATCAGCAGCCGGACGGGCAGCAGGGCTTGCCAGGCCAGCAGCCGGACGGGCAGCAGGGTTTGCCAGGACAGCCGGACGGACAACCCTATTAAGAAAGTACAAAAGACGTTAAGCCGCAAAAAGGGGCTTTAACGTCTTTTCTATTTTTCGGATGGAGAAAGGAAGAGAGACATGGATTGTAAATATCAGTTAAAGGACGGGTGCATGAGGATTTCCATGCCAAAAGAAGTCGATCACCACTGTGCGGAGCAGCTTCGAAAAGAAGCCGATTTGCTGATTGGCGCTTATCATATACGCAAGCTGGTGTTTGATTTTTCCGAAACGGAGTTTATGGACAGCTCCGGGATTGGAGTTTTGATTGGAAGATGCAAAAATATGGGATACAGCGGAGGCGAAGTGTCGGCGGAGCATTTAAACGAGCGCATCAAAAAGATTTTTATCGTATCCGGCTTACATAAGATGATTCAGGTGACGTCAGAACAGACAGGCGGGAAGTTAGTATAATAGAGGCGGGGGAAAAAGAATGAAAAACGAAATGCGGGTAGAATTTGATGCGAAATCAGTCAACGAGGGGTTTGCCAGAGTTGCGGCGGCAGCTTTTCTGACGCAGTTGGATCCCACGCTGGATGAAATTGCCGATGTAAAAACGGCAGTGTCTGAAGCGGTCACAAACGCAATTATTCACGGCTATGAAAGCAGTGAGGGAAAAGTAACGCTTTCCTGCAGTCTGGATGATCAGACGGCAGTTCTTGTGATAGAAGACAAGGGCGTTGGTATGGAAGACGTCAAAAAGGCAATGGAGCCGTTTTATACGACAAAGCCTCAGCTGGAACGATCGGGCATGGGATTTGCCTTTATGGAGGCTTTTATGGACGAAATAAAAGTGGAATCAAAGCCAGGCGTGGGAACTAAGGTAACTTTGATAAAGAAAATCGGACAGAGGGAAGAAGAAAATCAGGATGGATGCGGTGATAGCTCTCATTAAACAGGCGCACGCAGGGGATAAAGATGCAAGAGAAAAGCTGATTTCGGACAATCTTGGGCTGGTATGGAGCATTGTCAGAAGATTTGAGCATCGCGGACACGAAAGAGAGGAGCTTTTTCAGATTGGGTGTATCGGACTGATGAAAGCCATTGACAAATTTGAGACTGCCTACGAAGTAAAATTTTCGACGTATGCCGTGCCGATGATTATGGGAGAAATTAAGAGGTTTCTTCGTGACAGCAGTATGATGAAAGTATCGCGTTCCCTGAAAGAAAACGGATGGAGGGTAAAAAAAGCGTCTGAGCGGCTTTCTCAGGAATATGGCAGAGACGCAACGCTGCAGGAGATTTCTCAGGAAATTGGCCTTAGCGTGGAAGATATTGTGGAAGCGATGGAGGCAAATGAGGAAGTCGCGTCTATTTATCAGCCTGTTTATCAGTCTGACGACAGTGAAATGTATCTGGTGGACCAGGTGTCCGGAGGAGGCATGCCAAAAACGGAGGAGCTGGTGAATCATCTTTTGCTGGAGCAGCTTTTGGGTGAATTGGACGAGAAAGAAAAGGAGCTGATCGAGCTGCGTTATTTTAAAGAAATGACGCAGGTGCAGGTTGCCGCGAAGCTTGGGGTCAGCCAGGTGCAGGTATCGCGTATGGAACGGAAAATACTGACCAGAATGAAAAAAGCAAGCGAACGGTAGCCTTTTTGGAGGCGCCGTTTGCCTGCTGTTTTTGCAATTATACGCCGCTCATTTCGCCAAGCAGCTCTCTCTTGATGGCGTAGAGCTTATCGGATAAATCGACGTATATTTTGGCTGGATTGACAAATCGCTTTGTTTCGTTCCAGATGGTATCTTTTTCTTTTGTACAGACAGCCTGGATTTCCATAACGGCGGGAGACTGGTAAACGCATGCTCCTTTTAAAAAGACGGGAACAAAAAGCTCGCGCATCGTATAGCTGCCGCCGGCAAGCCTTGTCCTTTTCCATGGTTCGTTTGGATCAAACAGGATCAGGTCTTCTTCCGTGTCAAAAGTTTCTTCCGCAAGACAGATATAATCTGCCCGGATTTTTCCGGTATCGTTGTCATAAATGCGGTAAACCGTTTTGTTTCCGGGATTTGTTATTTTTTCCGTATTTTCTGAGAGTTTGATTTTTGGGAGGAACGTGCCGTCTTCTTTTTGAATGGCGGCAAGCTTGTATACGCCGCCAAAGGCGGGATTATCTTTCGATGTAATCAGGTTGGTGCCAACGCCCCAGGAAGTAATCATGGCTCCCTGAAATTTTAAGCTTTCAATCAGATATTCGTCCAGATCATTGGAAGCGGCGATAACTGCGTCTGTAAATCCGGCTTCATCTAACATCCGGCGGGCTTTTTTCGATAAATAAGCCAAATCGCCGCTGTCCATGCGGATGCCGTAGCCGGTCAGCGGAATGCCCTCTTTTCGCATTTGGGAAAAGACTTTAATGGCGTTTGGTATGCCGGATTTTAAAGTATCGTATGTGTCTACCAGAAGAATGCATGCCGAGGGGTACAATTTTGCATAGTTAAGAAACGCCGTATATTCATCCGGAAAGCTCATAATCCAGCTATGGGCGTGCGTGCCAAGCACGGGAATGTCAAACATGGCTCCGGCAAGCACGTTGGAAGTTCCTTTACAGCCTCCAATGACGGCGGCTCTTGCGCCGTAAACGCCGGCGTCCGGTCCCTGGGCGCGCCGAAGTCCAAACTCCATGACTCCGTCGCCTTTTGCAGCATAGCAGACCCTTGCCGCTTTTGTAGCAATTAGACTTTGGTGGTTGACGATGTTTAAAACGGCTGTTTCGATAAGCTGGGCTTCCATAATGGGCGCAATGACTTTGAGAAACGGCTCGCGCGGAAAGATCAGCGTGCCTTCCGGGATGGCATACAAATCGCCGGAAAATTTGAAATTTTTCAGATACGACAGAAAATCTTCTTCAAATATGCCAAGGCTTCTTAAATATGCCACGTCTTCTTCGGAAAAATGAAGATGCCGGATATATTCAATGACCTGCTCTAAACCCGCGCAGACGGCGTAGCCGCCCTGGCATGGATTGCTGCGGTAAAATGCGTCGAATACGACGACGTCATGGTTGTTTGATTTAAAATATCCCTGCATCATTGTCATTTCATATAAATCTGTCAGCAGGGTCAGATTCAGCGTACTCATAAAGCGACCTCTTTCTTTTGCCTGTTTTTACAGGTGTCTTGTCTGTTATTTTATACTTATTATATGTGGTTTGTTTTCAAATTACAAGATGTATATCCGGCAGGTGAATCAAACAGATGACAGGATCAACAAAATTCATGTGAACAGTACATCATTTTCTGTAAAGTTTTTAACGGGCAGACGAAACAGCATGGAATGACAAGGAAAGCGGTTATGGAAACCATTCGCATATGCAAGGACAGGAATGTTTTGAGGGAATATTTGTCACAGAGAGAAAAGGAGGTCGTGTCGATTATGATGAGTTTGTTTGATGAAGAACAGATTATGAAGTTGTTTATCAGAATCGAAAGGCATGATGCAGACAGGGAGACTGCAGAAAGATTGATAAAAAAGGGGAAAATGACGTTTGAGGATATTGCATTCTAAAGGACAGTGTGTTACTATTTGAGCGGACGGTATCTTTATGAACCGTACCGGAGCATGCAGGTAAATCATTTGAATTCTTATGAGAAAATGGCGTCACCATCTGGGCCGCACATTTGAAGTAAGGATTTTTTGCGTATGTCCGGGCGGAAAGTCCGGGCTTTTTTGTTGTCAGAAACATGAAATTAGAATCTGAAAATATAAAGAATTGTCAGATGAACAGTTCGGAAAGGATGCATTATGGAAATGACAGGTTCCATCCAGGAAGTAAGGGCAAAGGTAAAAGAATGGAGAAGACAGGGCCTTACCGTAGGATTTGTGCCCACGATGGGCTATCTGCATGAGGGCCATAAAAGCCTGATTGTAAAAGCGGCAAAAGAAAATGACAGAGTCGTGGTCAGCGATTTTGTCAATCCAATTCAATTTGGAGAAAACGAAGATTTGGCCACGTATCCAAGGGATATTGAAATGGACCGAAAACTTTGCGAGGCGGCTGGCGCGGATTTGATTTTTCATCCCGGACCAGACGAAATGTATGCGCCGGATTTTTCAACTTATGTGGAAACAAAACAAGTCAGCGCCGGATTGTGTGGAAAAACGAGGCCCACGCATTTTCGCGGAGTCTGTACGGTAGTCTGTAAGCTGTTTCATATCGTTCTGCCGGACAAAGCGTATTTCGGGCAGAAAGACGCTCAGCAGCTGGCAGTTATCCGGCGCATGACGCGGGATTTGGATATGGAGATTGAAATTGTAGGGTGTCCCATTATCCGTGAAGCGGACGGGCTTGCAAAAAGCTCCAGAAATACCTATTTAAATGAAGAAGAGAGAAAGGCCGCGCCTGTGCTTTATAAAGCCGTATGTTTGGGCGAGGAGCTGATGAGAGGCGGGGAACGTCTGGCGGGCGTAATTTTAGAAGAAATGCGAAGCGTCCTGAAATCAGAGCCTCTGGCAAACATTGATTATGTAGAAATGGTAGGTGCGGACAGTATAGAGC
>CATOKN010000160.1 GCA_951800425.1 uncultured Lachnospiraceae bacterium | reverse complement strand
TATGGCGTTCAAACAGGCGGATTGAGGTTAAGAAAGCGGGTTCCATTGCGGAAGCCTCGTTAAAATTGAATGACGTATTTGAAACTGCGCAGCGGGCGGCAGATCAGTATTTATACAATATCAGACAGATGCAGATGGAACAGGAGCAGATGATGCGGAATCATAAAAAAGCCGCAGAAAATCAGGAAGAGCAATAATGCAGAGGGATGTGTATGAGTACGGAAAAAATAAAAATGCCGAGTATTGAAACAATTGAAGCAGAGCTGAATAAGGAACGGTATAAAAGAAGCTACACCCATGTACTGAAAAGCACAGTTTTTTCTCTGCTGGTGGTCGCGGCGGCGGCAGCGTTGATTGCAGTTCTGCTGCTTCCGGTTTTGCAGGTTGGGGGAACCTCCATGACGGATTCTTTACAGGATAAAGATATCGTAGTGGCCATCAGTGGATCCGGTTATAAAAAGGGAGATATTATCGCCTTTTATTACAACAATAATATCCTGATTAAACGCGTAATCGCGATGCCGGGGGACTGGGTGGATATAGATGAAAAAGGCAATGTGTATATCAATGAGGAGCCGATTGAAGAACCCTATGTTACAGGAAAGGCTTTTGGCGAGTGTAACATCGATCTTCCTTATCAGGTGCCGGACGGCAGGTGCTTTGTGATGGGAGATCATCGGGAAACGAGTATTGACAGCCGGAGCAAGACAGTAGGATGCGTCAGCAAAGACATGATTGTCGGCAGAATCGTAGTCCGGGTCTGGCCATTGCCGGAAATCGGGCTGATCAGATAAAAATCAGATGGATAAGGAGGGAGGCAGCAATATGAATTTTCATATTTTCACACAGGCTGCAAAGTTTTTACGTGAACAGAAAAGGAGTAAGCGCCTGACGGTAATTTTTGCATGCATGGCGGTTGCGGTTGCCTTAAGTACGGTTGGCGCGCTGACGCTAATCGGCCATGCGCTGACGAATAAGGAAAAGGTTCTGGATTGTCAGCTTTCTGTGCATCAGCATACGGACGGGTGCCGGGATGAAGCGGGAAACCTGATTTGCGGATTTGCGGATTATGTCGTACATGTACATAATGACGACTGCTATGGCTCCGATGGAAATCTGGCGTGTACGCTTTTGGAAATTCCGGTACATACGCATGCGCAGGAGTGTTACGAAGAGCAGGAAATTCTAATCTGTGATAAGGAAGAGGAAGAAGGGCATACGCATACGGAAGAATGCTATGTACAGAATGCGACGGGGCTGTCGTGCCAGAATACGGAGCATGTACATACCTCCGGAGATTGTTATGACGAAGAGGGAGGCCTTGTCTGTACGGCGCAGGAGCATCAGCATGACGGAAGCTGTTACGATGAAATGGGCAATCTGATTTGCGGACAGCAGACGCATACGCATGCAGGAAGCTGTTATGATGAAGAAAACAGTTTAATCTGTGAAAATACGGAACATGAACACAGCGAAGCGTGTCTGGCCTGGGAAGACGTGCTGACGTGTGAATTGGAAGAGGGGGCCGACGGCCATACGCATGCAAAAGACTGCTATGAAACAGAGCGCACGCTTGTATGCAGACAGTTAGAGCTTCATACGCACGTCGCAGAGTGCCGGGAAAACGCCTTGCCGGACGGACAGCTGATTTGCGGAATGTTCCAGCTCGAAGAGCATATGCACAGCGAAGCGGACGGATGTTTTCGAATCGTGGAAGACTTAAATTTACCGGAAACGGAAAGTACAGAGATGATAGAGGCGACGGAAGAAGAATTGCCGGATGAGACGGAAACAAAAGACGCGACGGCAAAAGAGCCGGAAGAGATAAAAGAGCCGGAAGAGACAGACACGACGCAAAAGGAGCCGGAAGAAGAAATCGTAAAGAGCTTCGAGGGCGATGGTTACGTGGTAACGGCCTCTTACGGAATACAGGCGGAAATTCCGGACGAAGCAAAACTGATTGCTGAAATGATTACGCCGGAAAGCGACGGGGCGCATTATGCAGAGCGCGAAGCGGAATTCCGCAGACAGATGGGCGATGAAGACGCCGTTATGAGCGCGCTGCTTAAAATAGGATTTTATATTGACGGAGAGGAAATCGAGCCGAAAGCAGCGGTCAAAGTCAGCATTCAGCTTTTGGACGAAAACGGTCTTCCCGAGGGAATGCCAATGACGGCCGTGCATTTTGCGGAAGAAGGGCAGGAAGTATTAAACGGAAGCCCTGTGGAAAATGGAAAAACGAGCTTTGAAATGAAAAGCTTTTCAGAACTTGCCATCGGGTATCAGACAGGAGACGAAGCGGCAGCAGAAGCAACTCCTAAGGCGCCGGAAGAAACCGTTCTTAAAATTTCCAAGGATTATGAATACGAAGACGACGCGTTTCACATTGATTTTCATATAGAGGGAGAAGCCGTTATCTCTGCGGGGCAGCAGGACGGGCAGAATACAAATTCACAAGAAGCCCCGGCGGCAACTTCTATTGAGCCGGACGCCGCTTCGACAGAAACAGAGGAGCCGGAAGAAAACATTTTTTTTACGGAAGAAGCTGCAGAGGATGCAGGGAAGACAGAAACAAAACCAAATGAGCCAGACGTTGAAATCGAAATCAATGTATTAAGCAAAAATTCAAAGGAATATAAGGCGTTTGCCGCCTATGCAAAAAAAGCCGGAGACGGCGAAGAACCCACGACGGTGCGCGCGTTGTCGTATTCCCTGACCTATCAGGGCCAGGAGCTGGATACGTCAAAATGCAAAGTTACGGCGGATATTATGCCGGCAGGAGAAAAAAAGGAAGAACATGAACTGTCTGTAAAGTCAGAGGATGCAAAAGAGGAAGAGGAGCAGCTTCAGACAGAGATTCTGGCAATGGAATTTTCAGGAAGTAAGGTCAAAGAAGTCGGCAGCATGCTTGTGGAAGAAGAGCAGGAAGCATCCGATATGGAGTCGATTAACGTAGAAGTGACAGGGGATGTGTTAGGCGCCGCGAAAACAGATACGCCGAATCCTCCGTTTACCGTACAATATTACGCCAATATGCCAAGACTCTCCGGAAAGCCAAATCCCGGGGTAAGTCAGGAACTTCCTCTGATTGATACAACAGGCGGGAGGCTGCCGGTGAATGGAACAAAGAATTTGCCGGAGAAGAAGATATATCTGGAGTCGATAACGGCTGAGAACAATCCGGGCGCCCGTTCAGCGGTAAAAATGGATACGGAGCTGACAAAAGTATATTCCAGCAAGTCATTTAAATACATTATGGCTCCAAGTATCAATTATTTTAACGCTCTGGTAGAAAACGAGGATTATGATTTAAAGGAAATCTGGGTTTTAAAAGACGGAAAAAATCAGGACAGTACAAATGAAGCGGACTGGAAAGTCTATTCATACAGTTCCAATCTGCATTTTACAAACCGGAAAGAATCGGAAAGTGAAAACCGCATCTATATCAGAGACAATGCGGTACTCAGGCTGGTATATGATACGACGGTGCATGACGATTCCAAATTTTCAGCGGTATTTTATGATTACGACATCAGCAACGGGTTATCGCAGGGCAGCAATAAATTATACACCGGCCATAATGGCATTAATTCCGGTCTTACTCCCGGAAAAAGCGGGCAGTATGCATTTGGAAATAAGCAGTATTCGGATTTTGGAACAACAACCTGGAACGGCAATTCACTGAACATGGCAAATACAACAAGCTACGGCAATTGTACCTTTGGGCTGGCCAGTGGGTCAGACAGTTCCGAAAGCATACAGTTTGCCGGAGGAATCAATGCGCCGGATCTGTTTGGTTCAAAAGAATTCAATGGCAAAACAAGGTATCCGGATGGAAATCTTACATTTAAGCGCAACGGAAGCAGCTATACGCTGACTTCGGCGGATTTAGATGGCCACAGCGTGACAAATCTGGATCAATTCTGGTGGAGGTATAACTGGAACGAAACGGCAAAAATGTATGCCAACAGTTTCTGGCCTTTAGACGGCGAAAAAGGAACAGATCCTCACTGGGGGAAAAGTTCGAGCCAATATGATTTCCAGTTGACGTCAGGCAATGCTTTAACGCCGGAAAGCGACGAGGGAGCGGTAGACCACAACTGCTTTTTCGGAATGTATTACGAGGTTGAGTTTGAATTGGTTCCGGAGTATGTAGGACCATTGGAATATGTTTTCTTTGGCGATGACGATATGTGGGTGTTTTTGGACGGAAAGCTGGTCTGCGACATCGGAGGCGTACATTCTTCCATTGGCCAGTATGTGGACTTATGGGATTATATCGGCGGAGGAAAGAAAGACGCCCAGGGAAATCTTCTGACAAATGAAGACGGTACGGTTCAGGGAGTTACGGAAAAAGAAAAGCATACGCTGCGGTTTTTCTATACGGAGCGAGGCGCTTCCGGTTCCACATGCTGGATGCATTTTACACTGCCGTCTGTTATTTCAAGAAGTCTGGAAGATGGTAAGAAAGATTACGGACATCTGCAAATCAACAAAAAAGTAACAGATGAAAAGACGGATCAGGAAATGAAAGACGATAAGGTAGAGTTCCTGTTTGATATTAAGCTTTGGGATAAAGATGGAAAGCCTTTGCCGGACGACTATTCTTACTGGAAGTATAACGAGGGTGATAAGGAGCCAATCGAGGCCGATCTGATTATTTTTGACGGAGGCAGCTTTAGGCTAAAGAGCGGCCAGTACATTTTGATTCGATATTTGCCTCAGGGAACAAAATATGAAATTGTGGAACGGTCGGATCCAAAGTACCATACGCAGATAAACGGGGTGGAGTCCGAAGACAGGAAAATTACAGGCGTCATAAAAGAAGATAATTCACAGATTGTATTCGAAAAGGTGGATTATAATAATGTGTTCTTTGCCTATGAATTACCGGAAACCGGAGGCGTCGGTACGATTGTGTATACTTTGGCGGGCGTTGTTGTTCTGATTGGCGCGGGCCTTATGTATAGAAAAAAATTCAGGGAAAGGAGGGTATAAAGTTCCTCTTTAAAACTGAATGAAACATGAAACAAATGGTAGAATCCATAGTTTGTAACATGAAAAAAAAGAAAAGGAGAATGAATTATGAAAAAATTCAAAAAACTTGCCAGCCTGATACTGGCGATGATTATGGTAATGGCAATGGCCATGCCGGCATTTGCAACAGAGGTAGAGAGTGGAACAGGTGAAGCCACAAACCAGGTAGAGAGCGGAACAAGTGCGGATAC
>CATOKN010000159.1 GCA_951800425.1 uncultured Lachnospiraceae bacterium | reverse complement strand
GCTCCCGCCGTCAACATGATAAACGGCGGTATCGGTTCTGTCACAGTAAATATAGGCTGCAAAAAGCAGCGCAGCTACGATTAACCGGATTTTAAAAAAGGAGAAGCCTTCCAAAGCTTCTCCTTTTTCTTTTGTATCTGCTTCCTTTTCAAATTCATATTTTCTTTCCGGAGAATCAAATGATTTCCGGACATTTTGTATATACGCTTTTCGCGCGTTTACATCTTCCATCCGCATAAACAACACTCCCGTTTTTTCTAATATATGAAAGGTCTGTCCTGTTTTATGCAGAAAATGATGATTTGATTTTACGTAATCACAGGTTTTCCGTCGGCATCCAAAAGCGGCGTAAGTCCTCCCGAATATCCGATCCGAATATACAGATAATTTACGCCTGTTTCTTTATCCCGAAAAATCTGCCGTTTGCCATTGTCTGACAATGCCGATCCTTCCTCTGCAATGATTTCAAATCTTTTCTCTTTTCCCATAGGAACCTCCTCTTTTAAAGCTTCTTTTTAACCACTTCATTTTTGTTCTTATAGATGGAATGTTCCGGCACGACGCCCCGCACCATAGACAATGGGTAAATATTGGTATGTCTGCCGACTACCGTTCCCGGATTCAATACGGAATTGCATCCGACTTCAACATAATCTCCTAACATTGCGCCAAATTTTTTCAGTCCCGTCGCAATCTGCTCTTCTTTGTCTTTGACAACGACAAGCGTCTTGTCAGATTTTACGTTTGATGTAATCGAACCCGCGCCCATATGGGACTTGTAACCTAAAACAGAATCTCCTACATAATTATAATGCGGCACCTGCACAGAATTAAAAAGAATGACGTTTTTGAGTTCCGTGGAATTTCCCACAACCGAACCTTTTCCTATGATTGCGCTTCCACGGATAAATGCGCAGTGACGTATTTCCGCTTCCTCGTCGATAATCAATGGCCCGTTTAAACATGCCGTCGGAGCCACTTTGGCGCTTTTGGCCACCCAAATGTCTTCTCCTCTTTTTTCATACACGGCCGGATCCAGCATTGGGCCAATTTTAAGGATGAACTCGCGAATCCCCTGTAACGCCTCCCATGGATACTCTGCACGCTCTAACAATTCGGCCGCGATTGTTTCGCTCAAAGAATAAAGATTTTTCACTCTGCATTGTTCCATAATTTTATCTCCTTTTCTATCCTTCCTATGAAAGCTTCTTTCCATTTGAATCAAAGTATCCATACATTCTATTTTGTCACCTTTGCTTTCTTTTTCTCTCTCCGTACAATTACAATCTTGCGTCTTCGTTTTTTCAGTTCCTGATAAAATTCTTCCTTTTTCTTAACGGCGAAAATCAATTCTTTTTGTTTGTCCTTGATCGCGATTCGATCCATGGAAGCGGCTCCCGCTGCAATTGGATTGCGGGTTTCTCTGACTTCTACAATATCCCTTATCTTTATCTCGTCTTTTCCAAAGCCAAAGCATACCGTCAATGTATCTTTTGTCATCCGGACATAATTTCGAAAGATTGGCGGAAGAAATACAAAATCCGCAATGAGAACGTAAATAATTAGCTCCGTTTCTCTTCCCTTTAAATATTCCAAATTAACAAAAGGCATCCCGTTGGCAATAATTACAAGCGCCCAGTACCATACCGCTATTTTTCCTCTGAATTTCATATAGTTTCCTCCCTTGTCTGTAACCAAAAGTTACGCTGTAAATGTCATCTGTTCCTTGTCACAAATTGCAGGATTTATCTTTACTTCTATCGAATAATTGGAAAGCAATGCCTCTACCATGGAGTTTCGATTCGCCTCTTTCGCTCCGACATGATAAAAATGCTCCTTCGTCTGTTTATTGCAAAATCCCCAAAGATGATCGATATATTCATTTCTTCTGTATTTATTATGATCCCATGTAGAAAGCAAGAACTTTGCTCCGGAATCCAAAAGCGCATTGCACAGAGAAATCTCCGACTGTTCGTCCCAACCGTCCGATATAGGGCGGATCACAGTAAATAAACGCATCCTGTCCTGCCATATGTATCGTTTTTTCAAAAGACTGGCAAATAAAAGACCAATCATTGTATTTGAAAAGCTTTTCCACATGAGCAACCTGATTTGTCACTTTTGTCACGTATGCTTTCGAAAAACGATTTGGCTTATGTCCATAAGGAACATTAAATGCAAAGTTCTTATTGAAACGAATCATCCCATTGAAACAGGAACGGTTTAAAAACAGAAAGTCAAGGGGGGCTGTGGCCCTGGTTAAAACGCTCGCGCACTTCATAATAATAGGCATCGTCTCCTTGAGACAGCTTTTCTCCCTCTTCTTCCAGAAAACATCTGACAATATCTGCCGTAATCTTGCCCAATTTCATTTGATTATAAAATTCAATAATATAAGGATTGGTATCTGCAAAAACAGCCCTGGATGGCGCAATATTGAACCCTACAACTCCGGAACCCATAAACGGTTCCACCCATATTGCATTTTCCGGCAAAATCACATTCTCTTTAATAAATGAAACCATCTTTGTCTTTATTCCCTGTATTTTAATTGGCGGTACAAATATTTTTTCCGACATTATCGCTTCTCCCTCACTTTTGACGCTTTCGGATTATTTAAACTTTCCGGCAGGCCTCTATATCGCAAATAATCAGAAAATGAAGATAATTTTTTTCGTTCCCCCATCCTGTCCAAAATTTCTATTTTTCCAAAATTCGCCCAATAATCATCAAATAATACTTCTCCGGCCTTTGCAAAAACGCCATTTTCAGAAAGTATGTCTGCAATCTTTTGTATACTCCCAATATTTGCCGTGTTTCCGCTTCCTCCTTTGTCACTTGCAATTCGCCATTTCTCCTCTGCAAAAAAAGTAAAGTCACGAATAACTGCCGGAATATCTTTCATTGTATCTAAGGTATAAATCTTTGTCTCTTCAAACTTATCCATTACTGACCTTGAATAAATAATGCCCATACAAAAATGGCCGCTGTAATCATCATATGGATACTGAATATTTTTGTACTTGTGCGATTTATAAAATATTCTCCATGCGAACCAAGCGTAAATCCATTGCAAAATCCAGGATAATTTTCATCCCGATAAGTTGTCTTTAAGTCAACCGCAAATTTAACAGATGGATTGCTTTGACTGATAAACGTCAAGTCCGGATACCAATTCTGATATGTCGCCAATTCAATCTCATAACCAATTTCTTTTGCAAATATTAAAAAATGCGGAAACAAATGCAGTTCAAGAATTTTTGAAATTATTTTAGTATCAGAGGAAATCGTATAAACATTCCGAAAAATATCAATAAAACCTCAGATGGTCCATTCATCATTTAACGCAATCTGTCCAGCTAATGCAGATGCAAATTTTTTTAATTCTTCAGAAAAAATACTTTTCTCTTTTTCATATGTCATATCATATAGCCTTTCTGCCATTACAAAACCGATATGTATTCTAATAAATATGACGCAAGCACATGCTTACGCTTCTTTCTTTCCACTCTTATAATACCCCGCGCACTGTTCAAAATTCCCCCGCAAAAGATGTTTGTTATTCAAATTCAGCACGCCGTTTGTCCGGCTTGTAATAAACCTGGTCAGCTTTTCCATATATTCTTCTTCCGTAATGCTTCCTTCCGCCACATATGTAAGCCCTTTTTCCCAGCTGGCCGTAAGTTCCGGATTTAACAGAGACTTAATCGACGCATAGACTACGTCGTAAATCATTTCTCCCATCAGTGTAGGCGTAATGATCTGGGTCTTTTTGTTGAGCGCAAGGTATTTGTTGCCCACCAGCTTTTTTAGAATTTCGGCTCTGGTCGCGCTTGTGCCGATGCCGCTTCCCTTGATCTGTGATCTAAGCTCTTCGTCTTCGATGAGCTGGCCGGCATTTTCCATTGCAAGAATCATCGAGCCGGAATTATACCGCTTGGGAGGGGACGTTTCGCCCTCTTTGATTTCATAGCCCTCCGTTACCACCGCGTCTTTCTTTTTTAAGGTCAGAATGTAATCCAGCAGCTCTTTGTCGCATGCTTCGCCCTCTTTCTGAGAATTCCTTTTCTCCTGAAACGAATACTTCATGACTTTTAAGTATCCCTCTTCCACAAGAACTTTAAAGCTTGCAAAAAACTGCTCTTTTTCTGCCGCCATCGCCGTAAGGCTGATTTTCCGGTAAACTGCCGCCGGATAAAAAATAGCGAGAAACCGCCGCACAATCGCTTCATAGACGTTGACCGCACGGGCGTTTAGCGATTTTAAGGCTCCCATGCCCTGTCCGGTCGGAATAATGGCATAGTGGTCGGTAATCTGTTTGTCATTGACGTATCTCGTCTTTGCAATCGTTTTATATGAGCCTTGTTCTAAAATTTCTTCTGCAAACGGCCGCATGCCCGGAATATTCCTAAGCCCCTGGATATTTTTTGAAATTTCCTTTGCAACCGCCGAAGAAAGGACTCTTGCGTCGGTACGCGGATATGTGACCAGTTTTTTTTCATATAACTCCTGTACAATGGCAAGCGTTTCATCTGGGCTGACTTTAAAAAATCTGGAGCAGTCGTTCTGCAGCTCGGCCAGATTGTACAAAAGGGGCGGGTTTTTCGTCTCTTTTTTCTTTTCTGCTTTTTCTACAAGCACAGACGCGCCGTCTATGGACGCAATCAGTTCTTTTGCCGTCTCTTCTTTTAAAAATCCGTTTTCTTTATAAAGCTCTTTGGACTGAAAATAGCGCGACTTTGGATTGACCCTCCATTCTGCGTCTGTGATGGAGCCGTTTAAATTTAATTTTGCAATCACACGGTAAAACGGCGTTTTTACGAAATCCCGGATTTCCCTCTCTCTGCGCACCACCATGCCAAGAACGCAAGTCATCACGCGTCCCACGGAAATGACCGCATATTTTTCATGCATATAAGACGCGATTGCATCTCCGTATTTTAACGTCAGAAGCCTGGAAAAATTAATTCCCATCAAATAATCTTCTTTTGCCCGCAGATACGCGCTTTTTGCAATATTGTCGTATTCTGATAAATCTTTTGCTTCCCGTATGCCGCGCAGAATTTCCTCTTCCGTCTGAGAATCAATCCAGACGCGCTTTCTTACTTTGCCCTGCACGCCGGCCATCTGCTCGACCAGACGGTAGATATATTCTCCCTCCCGCCCAGAGTCGGTGCAGACGTAAATCGTATCGACGTCTTCTCTGTTTAACAGCTCTTTTACAATCTGGTACTGCTTTGCTGCAGTT
>CATOKN010000158.1 GCA_951800425.1 uncultured Lachnospiraceae bacterium | reverse complement strand
GGGTTGTCCGTAGCGGAAGGGAGATTTGAACTCTCGACACCACGGGTATGAACCGTGTGCTCTAGCCAACTGAGCTATTCCGCCAAAATATATGGGACCTATAGGGCTCGAACCTATGACCCTCTGCTTGTAAGGCAGATGCTCTCCCAGCTGAGCTAAGATCCCATATAGGTCAGGCCATTCCTGACCTGCCTTAGTATTATACATTCATTTGACAAGAAATGTCAAGCCTTTTTTTATTTTTTTTATTTTTATGCCAAAGCCGCCGTAATAATGGCCATAGAATATACTTCCGCCGCGTTGCATCCACGGGAAAGATCATTGACCGGGGCATTGAGTCCAAGCAGAATCGGACCATACGCCTCGAATCCTCCCAGACGCTGGGCAATTTTGTACCCGATATTTCCCGCGCTGATGTCAGGGAAAATGAATGTATTGATATGACCCGCAATTTCGGATTCCGGACACTTTGTCCGGGCAACGCGCGGAGAAACGGCCGCGTCAAACTGCAATTCTCCCTCTACCGCAAGATCGGGCGCTTTTAACCGGGTCTTTTCCGCAGCATTGCGCATCCTGTCCACATCTTCTCCCGCTCCGGAACCAAAGGTAGAGTAACTTAAGAAGCCAACCTTGGGATCCACGCCAAAAATCTTTGCGCATTCTGACGCTTCAATTGCTATCTCCACCAGCTCGTCTTCTGTCGGCCGGATATTGATTGCACAGTCTGCCATAGCCAGCACCTCGCTGTCGCCAGTCGCCCGGGAACGAACCAGAATGAAAACGGACGATACGATACTGTTGCCCGGCTTCGTCTTGATCAGCTGCAGCGCCGGACGAACCGTGTCCGCCGTCGAATAAGTCGCTCCGCCCAACAATGCGTCCGCCATTCCCATTTTGACAAGCATTGTTCCAAAATAATTCCCCTGAAGCAGCGTTTCCTTTGCTTTGTCTATCGTAACGCCTTTTCCTTTGCGCAGCTCGCAAAACATCTCTGCCATTTCATCCATTCGATCAAATTTTTTCGGGTCAAGAATCTCAGCGCCCCGAATATTGTATCCGCACTCTTCGGAAGCTGCAAAAATTGCTTCTTCATCTCCTACCAGAATCGGACTTAAAAAGTTACTTGCAAGCAGGCGGGAAGCCGCTTCTAAAATACGGCCGTCTGTTCCTTCCGTAAATACAATCTTTTTGGGGTTCTTTTTTAACATCCCAATCAATTCACCAAAACCCATTATTGCCATAACCATCATTCTCCAATCTGTTTTTTATTATAATAATTTTAAACAGTTTTCCCAAAAAATGCAAGAGAATCCCCCTCATAAATCCAAAATATTCAGACAGGCTTATTCTTCTAAAAGCCGCTCCACCAGACGGACGCACTCTGCCGCGTCTTTGGAATAGCCACAGGCTCCAATCTCTTTTGCGAAGCTCTCCGTCGTCGCTGCTCCGCCAATGATAATCTTACTTTTACACCCCTGTTTTGCCGCTTCCTCTACAACGTCTTTCATGCGCATCATTGTTGTCGTCATAAGCGCCGAAAGACCGATGATTTTTGCTTTTTCTCTTATAGCGGCCTCTACAATCCTTTCCGCAGATATATCTTTGCCCAAATCAACGACCCGATACCCGTAATTTTTTAACATCAGGGCTACCAGATTTTTTCCAATGTCATGTATATCGCCCTCTACCGTCGCTATGACGATAGTCGCCTTTTGCATATGGCTCTCTTTCTGTCCAAGCATCGGCTCCAGATAGGCAATGGCTTTTCGCATCGTATCCGCAGAAGAAATCAGCTGCGGCAGAAAATAAACCTGCTGCTCAAACAATTCCCCGACTTTTGAAATAGCGGGAATAAGGCTGTCGTCAACGAATGTCTGCGGCGAAATCCCTTCTTTTAACCCTTCTTCCAGTTCTGCTATTATGTTCCCTTTATTTCCATCCACCACGTATTGAAAAATACGTTCTTTTCTCGTTTTCGGCGCGTCTTTTGAGGATGCGCCCGCCTCTTTTGACAAAGCGTCCGCTTTTTCTTTTTTCCGGTTCGCCCTGTTGATATAACGCAGATCCGCGCCTTTTTTATTCATCAAAAGATCCGCCGCATACGCCGCGTCCATCAGCGCCTCCTGGCCCGGATTGGCAATTGCCATGGTAAGCCCCTTTGTAATTGCCGCCGTTAGAAACGCCGTATTGATACAGCTTCGCTCCGGAAGTCCAAACGAGATATTAGACAGACCGCAGATTGTGGCGATGCCCTTTTCTTTGCAGTATGCGATTGTTTCGAGACATTCCAGCGCCGCTTTTGGATTTGCGCCCACGGTTGCGACCAGGCCGTCCGCTACAATGTCTTCTTTTGCCATCCCGGCTTCTAAAGCAGCCGTTACAATCGTATCGATAATCGCATGCTTTTCCTGTTTGCTTTCGGGCAGACCCGCGTCCGAAAGCGGAAGCAAAATAAACATCGCTCCATATTTTGCGGCAATAGAAATCAGCTTTTCAAATTTTTCTTTTTCCAGAGAAATCGAATTGATCAACGCCCGGCCCGGATAAATCCGAAGCGCCTCCTCCATAATATCCACATGGCTGGTATCGATGCATAGCGGCGCATCCACCGAAGCAGAAACTTCATAAATCGCCTGTTTCATCATTTCTTTCTCATCAATCCCACTCATGCCCATGTTAATGTCCAGAACCGCCGCGTCATTTCGCTCCTGCTCAAGCGCCATTTCGCAAACATAGTCCAGACTGCCTTTTAAAAGCTCCGCCTGAAGCTTTTTCTTTCCGGTCGGATTGATTCGCTCGCCGACAACGGTAAACGGGCCGTCTAACGTAATTTCCGTATGGCTTCGCTCCGAAGCCAAAAACCTTCTTCGCGCCGTATGGACCGGAAGCATCTTTTCTTCTCTGACCGCCCTGGCCATTGCCCGGATATGATCCGGAGTCGTCCCGCAGCACCCGCCGAATATACGGGCGCCGCATCCGGCAAGCGCTCTGACCGCGTCCGCAAACTCTGACGGATTCATATCGTAAACCGTCCGGCTCTCCAAAAGCTTCGGCATTCCGGCATTCGGTTTTACAAAAATCGGCACATGCGCCACTTCGTACATTTTTCTTACCTGATCCGCCATTTTATCCGGCCCCGTGGAACAATTGATCCCAACAGCGTCGGCTCCAAGACTCTGCAGAACAATGACTGCCGTCGCCGGATCCGTCCCGTAAAGCGTGCGTCCCGTATCTTCATACGTCAAACTTACCATAACGGGCCGCTTAGAGCATTCTTTTACGGCAAGCACGGCGGCGCGGCACTCCTGCAAACTCATCATCGTTTCAATTACATACAAATCAACGCCGGCCTTTTCCAGCGCGCAAACCTGTTCTTTATAAATGCCGACCAATTCTTCAAACTGCAGTTCTCCAATCGGATATAACTGCCGTCCCGTCATCGAAATATCTGCGGCTACCAGCGCCTGATTTCCGGCGGCTTCCTTCGAAAGCGCCACAAGCTCCGCATTGATGCGGGGCAAATCCTCCGACAGGCCGTATTCGGCCAGCTTGATGCGGTTTGCGGTAAACGTCGGCGCATAAAGGACGTCTGTTCCCGCTTCTACGTATGCCTTCTGTAAGTTTAGAATCACGTTCTTATGTTCCAAAATCCACTGCTCCGGACATACGCCCATTTCCATTCCGGCCGCCTGTAAATTACTGCCTGTCGCCCCGTCTAAAATCAATGGGCCGCGCCGGATCCGTTCCTGAAAGTCTTTTCTGTTCATGCCAATCTTTCCTGCCTTTCCTGATTCCCTCTGTCAGGGAATGATTTTCTGTCATTTTTTTCTTTCAAATGAAAAAACGCAAATTCCGCCGTATTGATCAGAGTTTCTTTATCATCTAAAATTTCAACATGGACTACGGAAATCGTTTTTCCCGGTTTGATGACCTGCGCCCGGCAGAAAATATATTCTGTATTTCTTCCCGCTTTCAGATATTGAATGCTTCCGTTTATCGTCGTTACGTAATTACCATAAGTCCCGGCCGCAATCCCCGCCATATTATCTGCAATCGTATAAAGACATCCTCCATGCAAATCTCCATAAATATTTTCCAGGTCTCTTTTTTTCCTGACCCTTGCATAAACATAACCTTTTCTGATTTCCAAAATCTCTATGCCAATTTTCGCGGCATAAGGATTGTTTTCCACTACGCGATTATATTCTTTTAAATAATCCGGCTCCATGCGCATCAACCGCCTTTCTCCTGCATATTTCAACAGAGGTAGTTTACCACAAAACAAGTACAAATACTACAAAAAAAACCACCGGCCCAAAACCCGGTGGCAGCAATCAGACTGTCAGGAAGAACTCCTTTCTTCCCTTTTTCTTCTTTTCCTGAGAAACTTTAAAATTCCATGATAAACGCCTCGAATGACAGAAAAAACAAAAAACATCGCAACAAACCCAAAAATCCCAAATACAATATCTGCAAAGTCCATATTTCCGGTATTTGTTACCTTTTGTCCGATTTCAATTGCAAAAGTAATGACAATAATCAGCGTAAACACATAAATCCAGGCAATAACCATGACATGATTATGCTTGGCAAGCCATTTAAACACCGGATACACCAGGAAAATGAAAACCATTCCCAGTATGCCGACTACCAGAAAATGAAGCTCCTTATCCGAAAAATGATATTCATAATCATTATTCAACTGCATCAGACGGTTATGTATCTTTGCAATGACTTCCACGACGAAATACAAAAACAGCTTCATTTACATGCCTCCTTTCGAATTTCATTTCGCTTCCGCTTTCTTTCTTCCTTTTTTATTTTTCTTAATATCATACTTTTTTTCGTAACATTCAAACTGCCTGGAATAGCTGGCGTTTTTCAGGCCTTTTACGCTTCTGAGATATTCATGGGTATCAAACTCTTCCGCTTCCAGCTCAATAATCGCCACTCCAATATTCGAGCAGTGCGCCGCAATGCGCTCTAAATTATTTAATAGATCATTGAACACAAATCCCTGCTTTAACTTACATTCTCCGGCCCGAAGTCTTGCGGTATGCTTTAGTTTCAGCTCTCCGCACAAAATGCTGATCAGCTCCCGCAAAGGCTCTATTTTCGCAGAAGTCTCCAGATTGTCTTCGCAAAAAGCATCCACCGTCAAATCCAGGATTTCTTGCACCGCACGCTGCAATACGTTCATTTCATACTGCGCTTCTTCTGAAAATTCAACTTTCTTTTCATACACCTCTTCCGCCACATCAGAAATATTGACGGCATGATCGCCCAGACGC
>CATOKN010000157.1 GCA_951800425.1 uncultured Lachnospiraceae bacterium | reverse complement strand
ACCCGGGCCATATAACCCGTATCTTCCAAAAGAGACAAAAAGAAAAACAACGTCACGATAATCGGAAGAAAGCTTAAAACGCTTCCAATTCCATGAAAAATACCGTCGATAACCAAAGAATGCAGCGCATCATTAACATTCCATGCCGCCATTATGGCGTCGCATCTGTTTGCCAGACCGTCAATCCCCGCTTCCAAAAGCTCCTGTAAATATGCTCCAATCACCTGAAACGTCAAAAAAAACACCAGCAGCATAATTCCGACAAAAGCCGGAATCGCCGTATATTTCCCTGTCAGAAAAGAATCCATTCTCCGGCTGAACTGCCGCTCTCTGCTTTCTTTCGGCTTAACCACACATTTTTCCACAAGCTTTTTGATAAAAGTAAACCTCATATCCGCAATAGCTGCCGCCCGATCAAGTCCGCGTTCCATCTCCATCTGGTAAATAATATGCTCTATTGTTTCCCGTTCATTTTCCGAAAGCGCCAGCGCCGCAAGCACACGCTCATCGCCCTCAACTAATTTTGTCGCGGCAAACCGCGGCGGCATATTCGCGCTTCTGGCATGCGCTTCAATCAAATGAATAATTCCGTGCAAACATCTGTGTACCGCTCCTCCGTTGTCATTTTGCTCGCAGAAATCTTTTCTTTTCGGCTTTTCCTGATACCATGCCACATGAACGGCATGGCTGACCAGCTCGTCTATTCCCTCGTTTTTTGCAGCGGAAATCGGTACGACGGGAATTCCCAAAAGCTCTTCCATTTCATTAATATATATGGATCCTCCGTTTCCCCTCACCTCGTCCATCATATTTAACGCCAGTACCATAGGAACGTCAAGCTCCATCAATTGCATCGTAAGATATAAATTCCGCTCGATATTGGTGGCATCCACAATATTAATGATGCCCGTCGGCTTTTCATTTAAAATGAACTGTCTGGATACAATTTCTTCACTGCTGTAAGGCGAAAGAGAATAAATTCCTGGCAAATCTGTCACCATCGTATTCGCGTTGCCTTTGATAGAGCCTCTTTTGCAGTCTACCGTAACGCCCGGAAAATTTCCCACATGCTGATTCGAACCTGTGAGCTGGTTAAACAGCGTCGTCTTTCCACAATTTTGATTTCCCGCCAGCGCAAACGTAAGGCAGGTATCTTTGGGCAAAGGCGCCTCTTCTTCTTTTTTATGGTATTTGCCTCCCTCCCCAAGACCAGGATGTTCCTTTTTCTTTTTTTTATCCTTTGGAAGCCTTTCGCTAAAGCCAGCGCCGGATAATCCGGCAGGCTCCTCTTCCACTTCAATCTGCTCCGCATCGGAAAGCCGCAGCGTAAGCTCATATCCATGAATCCGTATTTCTATGGGATCTCCCATTGGAGCGTATTTTTCAACCGTCACTTCCGCGCCTGGAATAACTCCCATATCCAAAAAATGCTGTCTCAGACATCCGGCGCCTCCAACGCCTGTTACAACAGCGCATTTTCCTATTTCCAAATCTTTTAACGTCATTTTTTCAACCTCCTGGGCAAAACAAATGCAAGCAGCAAAAAACAGGCCAGACTTCCAAGACTAATCGCCGCGCCCAGCACAAGCCCCGGCGTTTTATAACGCAGCGCAACCTGATGTTCTCCTCGGATCAGAGGAATTTTCATAAAGCTTTCCATAAACATCTCGCCTTTTACTTCTTTTCCATCTATCCATACGCTCCATCCCTCTTCCTGCGGTATGGAAAGAATCAAATTGCCGGGCGTTTTTACATGGATGCTTCCTTCCAGCTTTGTATCAGAAACATCAGAAAGCTCCAACGTCTGCTCGCTCAATTTTGCATACGCCTGATTCAGCGCATCCAGATTCAGCTTATAGACCTCTACTTTAAATTCTGAAACTCCGGACGTATTCGTAATCTCCAGCTCGTCTCCTGCTTTGCACCAACCCAAATCTAAAATATAACCATGATCGCATTTGGTGAATTTTCTTTCTCTCTTTTGATTCTTCACCGTAAGGTTTGTAACCGACGTATTGACATATGTTCCATATAAATAAGCGTCTTCCGAAACTGTAATCCTCGTTTTCTCTTCCTGCGCTTCGCACGCTTCCGGCAGCAAAACGAGCAAATCCTCATTCGCACCCAAAGCTTTCGCCATATTGTTCAGATTATTGACCGGCTCTCTTTGTATCGCATTCCACCTGGATTCAAAATCAACGTCCATCATAAATCCGAGCGGCAAACAATACCAGTTTTCATAGATATAATTTTTTCCGTCGTCCGCAACAAGCGTCCGAAGCGGGCTTTGATCCTCCGGGCTGTTTGAAATCAGATATTTTACGGAAAGCATAGCGGAACTCAAAGGCGTAGCGCCGCTGTAACTGTAAAAGTTTTTGCCGCCCTCCATGCCCAGCAGCCTGTAAAATCTGCTGACGCCAATATTCATCAAAGAAGAAAAAATGGTAGAGGAAGCATACCCATATACAGCGGCGTCATTTTTTGTCAGACGCTCCATTTCCTCCACGCGATAAAACGGAGCTTGATCCTGTTCGTTCACGCGTTCAAGCAGATCTTTTACCGAATCCCAGTTTTTCGTATAACTGACGCGGCTTGTCACGGATAATCCGGTCATGTCAAAGTTGACGAACAACTCCGTAACCGCCAGAAAAAAGATTAGACAACCCGAAAAATAGCGGGTGTTTCTTCTTCCATACAGGCAGACAAAAAAAAGCACGCCATATCCTGCCGTCAAAATACCCGTAAGAGCCAGCGCATCCCCAGACACCATCCCGCAATCTGACGCAAAAGCAGCCAAAATCAGAAACGCCTCTGTCAAAATAACCCCGATTCCAATATGCGTCCATTTATTTTCTTTGAAATACAGATAACCCTCATACGCCATTGTCAGAAGCAAGAACACATACAAAAACGCCTGACGCCCTGGAAGGCTGTCCGGAAAGTGCAGCCCGTGCCAGAAAAAATCCAACAGGTTATTCGCAAATCCAATCCAGAAAAATACGATGAGTAAAACGCGCTTCAGCTTCTTTTTCCACGGAATGCTTCGATTAAACAAATAAAGCGCAATCAAAAGAAATACCGCCGATCCGCAATAAAGATTCGGCCAGTGATTGCGGCCCGTATAAGATTCGACGCCGATGCAGTGCCTTGCCAGCATAGAAACAAGGTCAAAATACCACTCGAGCTTTTTGGGAAAAGAAAATCCGGAAGAACCGCTATAGCCAAGTATCGCAGCTTCCGGCAGGATCAAAACCGCTCCCATTCCTCCCGCTATGAGAGAATACAGGACAAATCTGCCGCAGCCAAGCATCCGTTCTTTTCTCCCCTTTGCTTCTTCAACAATTAAAATCAAAAACCAGAAGACAAGAAAAACACAAAGCATAAACGCAATATAAAAATTTGAAAGCACTGCCGCCGCCAAAGAAATAACGTATAATTTGCAATTTCCCTCTTTTACCATCTTTTCAAGGCCAAGTATGGCAAGCGGCGCCAACACCAGGCAGTCCAGCCACATAATATTCCAGCTGTATGCCGCCATGTAACCGGAAAGCGCATATGCGGACGCAAACAAAATCCCTCCAAAATCCATCCGGTTAAAGTGGTGTTTCAGGTACGCTTCAAAAGAAAGCCCGCAGAGTCCGATTTTCAGCAAAATAAGAAGCGTCATAAACTCAATAACATAATCGGACGGCCAGAGAAACAGAAGCCAGTTCCATGGGCTTGCCAGATAATAAGCAAACAACGAAACAAAATCCGAGCCAAGTCCAAGACGGAAAGAGTACATCAGGCTCTTTCCGTGCTTTAACTTATCCATAAATTCCGTAAAAAACGGCTCATATTGATGATACATATCAATATGGAGAATACAGTTTTCCCCAAACGGATACACGCCGTTTTTGATGCATATAACAACCGCTATGGCAAACGGAAGCAAAAATGCGCATCCGTAAAGTTTCCAATTTGCTTTGATCTTACTCATGATCCTCTCCTGCCAGCCTATTTCTTTATCCTGACTGTTTTTACCTTACTCCATGAACCATACTTTTTCTTTCTGGAAACAGATTCTTTCTGGTACATGCGCGCCTGTACGTAATAGGTTTTTCCTTTTTTCAGCTTTTTCACCGTTAAACTGGTTTCAGACGTCTCCTTTTTTTTGGAAGAAGACATATTTTTATGCAAAGAATAACGAATTTGATAGCCGCTTGCCGTATTTATTTTCTTTATTTTGATTTTCATTGCCTTGGACGCGCTGTTTTTCACAGATGCAACCGTCGTTTTTTTCTTTGTGTTGATTTTTGCCCAGCGGGCGTAATACACTGCGTCCGACGTTACCTTTATGGAATCGCCCAATTTGCTGCCGCCTGATTTTTTTGTATACCATCCAAGAAACGCATATCCTTTTCTTTTTGCGGCTTTTGGCGTACCAATTACTGAGTTATAAAGAATGCCCGTTTTAGAAGTTGACTTTACGTTTTTGCTGCTCAAATACCCGCCGTTTGCATGAAAAACTACGCTGTATTTTGGAACAACCGTCACTCCCATCACCTGACTGTCATAATATCCGTTCCTTACTGCAATCGCTTTCACCGTAGTCGTTCCGGTTAAAGCAAACGGATACCGGTATCTTTTTGCCTTTGTAAACGCAATGGAGGGATTCGTTCCGTCCGTCGTATAGTAAATGGCGGCGCCCGGAGACGCACTGATGGACACCGTGCTTCCTGAACAGGAAATCTGCGGAATATTCAGCGTTGTTGTCGGCGTATAAATGGTTCCGTATTCTTTTCCTTTCGCTCCGGAATCATAGATTAGCTCCGGCAAATACCCAATCCACCTTTGCTCCGGCGTATGCGACTCCACCGATTCTGCTTCATCTGCCATAAAGACCCGCTCGCTCCTGTTAAAATAGTCATACAGCATACCCTGGCCAAATTTCTCCGCATATTCCTCCGGCAAATCATTCCAGGTCAAATCCGTATAATACCAGGTATCGTTTAAACGTACAATATTCCATTCATGATTGCTGCTTGTCACGACTCCGCAGTCAATCCCGACTGCATTGCACAGTAGCTGCATGGCCTGGGAATAACCGGCGCAGACCGTCGTATCCGTACAAAAAACGCTGTAAGCCGTCTGGTTGTATCTGTTTTGAGCATACGAACCGTAATTTGGATCGTAAATTACCTTTTCACAGATTAAGTCGTGGATTTTTTTCTCTTTCAGCAAATCATTCGGCTCTGCGTTAATCTGCGGCAGCCAGCTGTTAATGACATTCTGCATTCTCTGCGTCGCCGCCTTTC
>CATOKN010000156.1 GCA_951800425.1 uncultured Lachnospiraceae bacterium | reverse complement strand
GTATGGAAGTCGACAAACAAATATCTGCTGGGTACGGAAACGGTTCCAGGCAGCGTCACTGTATTTGGCGGAAAAACCGGTACGACAAACGACGCTGGATATTGCCTTGTGCTTTTAAGCTCCAATGCAGCCGGAGAAGAAATTATTTCAATCGTTATGAAAGCAGATTGCAGAAATAACCTTTATTACTACATGAATGAATTATTGTATGGATTTTCAGGCGGTGAAACTAAATAGCAAATTAGCGGATTTATGGTTGAATATCCATGCAACTTCTAATATAATATAATTTATAGAGGGATTTGACAAATCCAGAATAGACAGAATACAGGAGGAAATTGCCATGGTTCAAATTATAGCGGGAGAAAAAGGAAAAGGAAAAACAAAACATCTTTTAGAAAAAGTAAATGCTGCGGTATCTGCAGCTAACGGAAATATCGTATATCTGGACAAAAGCCAAAAACATATGTATGAGTTGAGCAATAAAGTCCGTCTTGTCAACGTAAAAGATTTTCCGATTACAAATTGTAGTGAGTTTATGGGATTTATCTGCGGGATTGTATCTCAGGATCATGATTTAGAAGAATTGTACTTAGACAGTTTCCTTACCATCGCAAATATGGAAGATGACGAAATTAGTCATGCAATCGAAAAACTGGACATTATCAGCGAAAAATATCATGTGAAAATCGTATTAAGCGTATCCAAAAATAAAGACGAGCTTCCGGAATGCGCGAAAGCGAAAGTGATTCTTTCACTGTAAACATACCTGTATATTCTGTGCGGCCGTTCTTGCAGCCGCGCAGAATATACATTTTCTTTCGTTTCACTTTCTATGCAGTTTTATGCCTGTTCAATGCTGCGGATTCTTCCATATGCGCTTAAAAGGTATAAACCACCGATTCCTACCAATGCATAAACAATTCTTGAAAGCCAGGTCATATTTCCAAATAAAAATGCGACCAGGTCAAAACGGAAAAATCCAATTAGTCCCCAATTTACCGCACCGACAATTACCAGTGTCAATAATGTATAATCCAAGGCTTTTGAACTCATAAAATAACCTCCTTTTTTCTTAGTGTTCCTTATTTTCAAATTATTATGCAAAACATGGATTGTTTTTTGTATGAAAAAGCGATAGAATGTAGCAAAGCTTTAGAAGGCAGGTACGATTGTGGCAAAAAATAAGAAAATCGTCCGTTATCGAAGACCGTTTCGTATAAACATCGGATTGATTATTTTTGGAATTATTTTTATTTATCTTATGTTTTATGTGTATTCTTACTTTACGACTACCCATACTTCTGTCTATGAAGTGGTTCATGGAACAATTGCCGTCAACAATTCCTATACAGGGCTTGCATTGCGCAGCGAAGAGCTGATCACGGCAGATCGCTCCGGAGATATTAATTACTATCTGAAAGACGCTACAAAGGCCGGTACCGGAGATTTGATTTATTCCATTGACTCGGACGGTTCTATTTCCGGTCAGATTAACCTGGCCAGTGAAGACGCCGCTTCTTTAAGTGAAGAAAGCCTGACCGATCTGGAAAAAAAGATTTCCGAATATGCCGGAAGTTATCGGCCGGAATCCTTTTACCATGTATATACGTTTAAAAACGACCTGAATGCGGAAATATCCGAAGCGTTGAGCATGGAAGCTCTAAACTCCATTACAAACGCCGTGGCGGCTGCAGAAAATCAATCCACATTTCACAAAGGGACTTCTCCGAGAGACGGAATTGTAGTTTATTATACGGATGGATTTGAATCTGTGACGCCGGAAAAATTTACGCCGGAAATGTTTCAGCCATCGTCTTACGATAAAATTAATCTGAAAAACCAGCGAAAGGTAGAAACAGGCAAAGCTGTCTGCAAATTGATTACGGACGAAAACTGGAATCTTATCATTCCTGTTTCAGGCGATACAAAAAGGCAGCTTTCGGACGCGTCTTCCATTCGCATCAAATTTAAAAAAGACGACACCATTGTACGCGCATCCTTTACATCAGAAGAAAAAGATGGGATGAATTATCTGGTTCTTTCTTTATCCGATTCCATGATACGTTTTGCAACGGATCGCTATGTCGAGGTTGAACTGTTATTAGACGAAGAAAAGGGGCTGAAAATTCCAAATTCTGCAATTGCGAAAAAGGATTTTTTCACCGTTCCCATGGAATATTTTCAGAAAGGAAACAATTCCAGTGAAGAGGGCCTTATGGTAAGGCGAACGGAAAAAAATGGAACTGTTACGGATTCTTTCGTAACGACCAATATCTATTTTGCTACCGAATACGCTTACTATGTTGACGATGAAAATTTGCAGGACGGAGACGTTGTATTAAAGCCGAATTCAAGCGATACCTACACGATTCATGAAACGGCGAAATTAGAAGGAATTTTCTGCATCAATAAAGGATATGCCGTATTTCGCCAGATTGACGTAATTTATCAGAATGCAGAGTATTCCATTATACGAAGCGGAACGGAATACGGCGTTTCGCTATACGACCATATTGCATTAAACGGCAGCGCCGTAACAGATAATGTAATCATCAAAAATAAATAAAGAGGGATTGAACTATGTTAGCAGATAATTTAAAACAAGTAGAAGAAAATATTGAAAAAGCCTGCGCGCGCGCGGGCAGAAAAAGAGAAGAAATTACGCTGATTGCCGTCAGCAAAACAAAACCCGTTTCCATGCTTTCGGAAATATATCACTGCGGCATACGGGATTTTGGCGAAAATAAGGTGCAGGAAATCTGTGAAAAAAGGGATTTGCTCCCAGATGACATCCGCTGGCATATGATTGGCCACTTACAGCGCAATAAGGTAAAATATATCATCAAGGATACCGCCCTGATTCATTCTGTTGATTCTTACCGTCTGGCAGAAGAAATCAATATTCAGGCAAAAAAAGTAAGACGCATCGTTCCTGTCCTCATTGAAGTCAATATTGCGAAAGAAGCGTCAAAATTTGGCATAGCCTATGAAGAAACTCTGCAGCTGGCAGAAGAAATTTCACATTTGGACAATCTGACCGTACAAGGGCTTATGACAATTGCTCCCTATGTAGAAAATCCGGAAGATAATCGGATACATTTCAAAAAAATCAAAGAATTATCTGTTGACATTGCCAAAGAAAACATTGATAATGTACATATGGATATTTTGTCCATGGGTATGACTGGCGATTATATGACTGCCATAGAAGAGGGAGCTACCATTGTCCGCGTTGGGACAGGCATTTTTGGAGCCAGAAATTGAATAAATAGTTAGGAGATTTACTTTTTATGGGAGTACTGGATAAATTTTTAGATGTGATGCGTCTGAATCCGGAAGATGAGGAAGACGATTACTATGATGATGATTTTTATGAAGAGGAAGAATCGCAGACCGTAAAAAAAACTTCACGGAAAGAGCGAAAAAAAGAAACCTACGAAGAATTTCCTCCCGTCAAAGAAAAATCAAAGTCTTCGTCAAAGATTACGCCTATGCGTTCCGTAAAGAAACAGGGGGCAAACGGTATGGAAGTATGTGTAATTAAACCAACGACTGTAGAAGACGCAAGAGAGATTACCGAGACTCTGTTGTCAAACCGCACGGTTGTATTGAATGTAGAGGGACTGGATATTGATATTGCGCAGCGCATCATTGATTTTACGGCTGGCTCCTGTTTTGCAATCAGCGGAAATTTACAGAAAATTTCAAATTTCATATTTATTATTACGCCGTCATCCGTTGATATTTCCGGAGATTTTCAGAATATTTTAGATTCTTTCAGCGCTTCCGGACTTCATACGGATCTTTAAGGAGATTTATGGAACGTCAGGAAGAACTTCTTTTACAGAAGCGTTGGATGGATTTGTCCCGAATGGCTAACCGGAAAGGGCTCGTATTATTTAGTAATTTTTTAAATTTAAATGAATTAAATCTTTTTCATCAGGTTTCGTCTGATATGGAAACGCCATATCGACTTTCCGGAGGATATGAATTTGCAGAGCGTCAGATGATAGCTTTTATCCCTGATGCTCTTTCTTATGCATATACAAACGAACCGGAGCATACGCCCTTGGATTTTCCAATTGCATGTCTCCATTTTCAGCCCAGGAATTCGAAATTTGCCGAAAAACTGACGCACAGAGACGTTCTTGGCGCATGTATGCATTTAGGCGTAGAACGCTCCCGGATTGGAGATATTCGACTGGATGAACAAAATTATTATATTTTCTGCGAGGAGGGTATTTCAGAATACTTTCTGGAGTCTTTGACACAAATCCGTCACACCATGATAACGGGCGGACAGACAGAACCAAAGAACCTGCAATGGAAGCAGACGTTTGAACATCTGAGTGGAATTGTCGCCTCCGTCCGGCTTGATACGATTGTCGCTTTTCTCCTGAAAAAATCGAGGGGACAGGGAGCTTTACTGATTCAGTCACAAAAAGTCTTTATCAACGATCGCGCAATTTCCTCCAAGTCTTATGAATGCAAGCCCGGGGACGTCATTTCCATACGTGGTTTTGGAAAATATATCTTTGTGGGCAGCGACGGAGAAACGCGGAAAGGCCGCATAAAAATTTCACTGAAAAAATATAAATAAAGGAGAATCGGAGTATGTCAAAACAAATGACGGTTTCTTTTGAGGGGAAGCCATGTTATAAAATTCTTCTCGAACAAAATTTTCATCATTTGCCAATGGAGATAGAGAGCCTTGGATATTCTAAAAAACAAAAACTCTGTATTGTTACGGATTCTAATCTTAAGGATCTGCATTTGAATACTTTGTCAGAGATTATGGAATCCTGCTTTCAAACAGTCGTTTCCTTTTGCTTTTCCGCGGGAGAAGTCTCGAAAAACCTTGATACGGTACAGAAGCTGTATCAAATGCTGATAGAACATCACTTTGACCGCCACGATCTTTTGATTGCATTTGGCGGCGGAGTTGTTGGGGACTTGACGGGATTTGCTGCAGCCACATATTTAAGAGGCGTTGATTTTATTCAAATTCCAACTACGCTGTTATCCCAGGTAGACAGCAGCATCGGCGGGAAGACGGGCGTTGACTTTTTGCAATACAAAAATATGGTCGGAGCATTTTATCAGCCTAAGCTGGTCTATATGAATCTTTCTTTATTAAAAACGCTTCCAAAGGAACAATTTGCATCCGGTATGGGTGAAATTTTAAAACATGGACTCATCAAATCCGCTCCTTATTTTTCGTGGCTGCAAGAAAACAGAAATCAGATTGCGGCGCTTGCTTCCGATACCATAGAAGAAATGATTTATCAAAGCTGCCTGATCAAAAA
>CATOKN010000155.1 GCA_951800425.1 uncultured Lachnospiraceae bacterium | reverse complement strand
GCATGGGAATGGATGGAGCAGTACGGCCCTGTGAAAATTTCGCCGGAAACGTTAAGCCTTGGACATCCGGAACGGACCGCATGCTTTGCGGAGGAGCAGGACATTTTGTCCGTCTGGGAAAATATGGAGAAAAAACTGGCGGAAACAAAGCCCATGGCTCGGAATCGAGCGGCGGTAGTTTTCCCGGGAAGCGGTTATGGCGCACTGAAAAAGCAGGGAAAGCTTTCGGAACATCTGGAATTTACGGTAAAAGAGGAGTCTTTGGAAAAGTGGCGGACATTTTTTGAAACGTCCAAACTGCATTGCCCGCCGCCGTCGTTAAGGCCGGACGAATTTCTGATCGACGGGGATAATCTGGACTTTTATCTGATCCGCGCCCTGTATCATCTTGGAAAAGACAAAGAAGCATATGAACTGCTGGAACAAAACGGCGGACTTGAAATGGAAGATATCCGCGAGGGCGAAGATTCCCTCGCACAGTTATGGAGCGGACTATATCAAAACCTGTACGGTGAGAAAAAAGAAATTCCGCACAAATATAATTTTAAAGCGTATTGATCATTCATGCAGAGCAGTTTGCTGTAATCTGATCTGTGGGATGCGGACGGAAAGGCGGACAGATTATGCCCAACATCAGCGTGTTATTAAAGCCGGCTTCAGGAATGTGCAATTTGCGATGTCATTATTGTTTTTACCATGATGAGGTGAAAAACAGGGAAGTGGAATCTTACGGTTTTATGTCGGAGGAGACGTTGGAAAACGTGATCCGAAAAGCCCTGGATTACTCGGATACGGCCTGTTCCTTTACCTATCAGGGCGGGGAACCTTTTTTGCGCGGGCTTGATTTTTACCGGAAAGCAGTCGTGCTGCAGAAAAAATATAATACAAAGGGCCTGCATATCTCCAATGCGATTCAGACCAACGGAACCTGTCTGGACGAGAAATGGGCGGAGTTTTTGAAAGAAAATAATTTTCTGGTCGGAATTTCGCTGGACGGAACCGGATTTATCCATGACCGCTTCCGGGTTGACGGACAGGGAGAAGGAAGCTTTGTGCGGGTCATGGAAGGCATCGGGCTTTTGAAAAAATATGGTGTGGATTTTAATATCCTCACGGTAGTTCATGCGATGACAGCCAAAAAAATCACGCAGATTTATGATTTTTATAAACAGAACGGTTTTACTTATCTGCAGTTCATCCCCTGCCTGAATCCGATCGCGAGGGAACAGGAGCGGTTTGCGTATACGCTTACGCCAAAAGCCTACGGGCATTTTCTGAAAACGCTTTTCGACCTGTGGTATAACGATCTGAAAAGCGGGGTTATCGTACACATACAGCAGTTTGAGGAATATGTTAAGATGCTCCTGCTGATGCCGGCGAACGTCTGCGGTATGAACGGCGTATGCTCCTGTCAGCATGTGGTGGAGGCGGACGGGGAAGTCTACCCCTGCGATTTTTATGTGCTGGACGGATACAGGCTTGGCAGTCTGAATGAAGTCTCTTTTGACAGGATTAATGAAAAAAGAAAAGAAATCCGCTTTATCGAGGAATCTGCCAGGATGCATGAAGACTGCCGGCACTGTAAATACGCACCCATCTGCAGGGGCGGGTGCAGGCGGCATCGGATGCCGAAAAACTGTTTTTGCATGTCCTATTATGAATTTTTTGATTATGCCATACACAGGCTTGAGGAGGCCGCGGCTCTGTTTCAAAATGCATGCGGAGACATTCTTCATCGGTGATTTATGCATAATCCTGTGTTCTTTGTGCTATAATGCGGGTTGAGGGGAAAACTTTCAGGGTGGGACAGCCAGGTTTTATCAGATTCATCAAAGGGAGTTTGTGGAATCCGGGCAGGTAAAGGGCACAGTGCCGGTCGGGCAGTATGCCCTGTTTGATAATATGATAAGGGCAGCGTTGTGAGACGCTTTGCAGAAGCAAACCGGGAAGATTGCAGTAAATCGAATCACACAAAATACAATCACTAAGACGCATACCCACACGCACCTCAAAGCTGCGGACTTCGACTTTCTTACACAACGAAAGGACAAGCTATTATGCCAGTATTCAGAGTAGAAAAAGTCAAAGATTATAATTGGATTTTCCAACGCAGGGAAAACCAATGCAATAAAGTATAGATATATAAAATACTAAAGAATAAATCACAGAATGATAAATTATCTATTCCTTTCCTATCCGTTCTTTTGATTTTTAATTAGATTATCCCTATTGCATGAAGGGAATGGAAAGGAAGAGAGGTTGAAACGACATAAATATTCATTTATTCCTTAATTACCCTTTATCAATGGCAAACAGCCAAGTCAAGGATTTACCGCTTTAGCGGCGTTTACGTCCTTGACTTGGCTGTTTGGCGTTGATAGTCTGAGAAAGGCATAAAATGGCTTTTTACAAACCTCTATATTCTCTAGGCGAATAGCCCGTTTTCTCCTTAAAACATTTCCCGAAATGGCTTACTTGATGAAAACCCACACAGGCAGAAATATCACTGACGGGCTGATCCGTTTTTTTAAGCAGCTCTGCCGCCTTTGACAGCCGATATTCCATTAAGTATTTATAGGGCGTAGTCTGCAACGTTAAATTGAAACACCTTAAACATTCTGATTTACTCACGCTTGCGCTTTCCGCTATATCTTCCAGTGTCAAATCTTCCGGGTAATGCTGTTCAATACAGCGCAGGAATTTCTGCATACGCATACTGACGGTACTCTCCTGCTGTTTTGGTGGCAACAGAATATTCTTTCTCATAGTAAGCCAAAGAGCAGCCAAAAGCACCAATACCTCATAAGTATAAAATTCTGTTTTGCTTTTTTCCAACTCTGAAAGCCTGCACAAAAGCGACAATGCCTTTTCCTGCCATTCTTCCCCGCTTGCAAAATGAAAAAAGGAAAACTGCTCATTTTCTACAACAACATCAACAAACAGTTTCGCCGGACTATGGACGGTACAGGCTTGTCCCAATGGGAAAGGATTTCCCATGGAAAATTCAAGGAACTGTGCCGGGAATATAAAACTGTTATAGTGACATTCGCCCGTGCGCCGTACAAAATGCACCACATTCTTATTGATAAAAATACCCTCTCCCGCTTGCACAGAAACAGTATTGTCAAGCGTTTTTACTTCAGTAGAACCACCTAAAACATAAATAAACTGTAAATCCTCATGCCAGTGCATGACTTGAAAGCCGGGATTGCGGGGATAGCTCCTGTCGTTAATCACATCAAGGACAAGATAAGGGAAATCGGTATCAACGTACAGATTTACAGAGTTGAGATAGGTTTCTTTTTCAGTTTTCATGTTCATATGCCCTTTCATTTGGAGATATATTGATAGTTTCTGACGTTTTACTGATATTATTTATCTGTTTTGAGTGATAAAATCATAGTGAAAAAGGCAAACTTTGTCAAGTTTGATTTCAAAAAATGTCAAGCCGCCTTTTGGCAGACGGGAGGTGCAGGATTGTATTTCAGATACAGCAGTATAGAAACAGATTATTTGAAAAGCAAAGATAAGACTTTAGCGGAGGTTATTGATAAAATCGGACATATAGAGCGTGAAACTGACACAGATTTATTTTCCTCTGTCATACATCACATCATAGGACAGCAGATTTCTACAAAAGCACAGGCTACCATTTGGCAGCGAATGAGTGACTGCTTCGGGGAGGTAAACGCCGACAATATCCTGTCTACGGGTATTCCTAAATTACAGTCTTTCGGCATGACATTCCGCAAGGCTGAATATATCACGGACTTTGCGGGGAAAGTGCAATGCGGCGAATTTGATTTACAGGGCATTTCTGAACTGTCTGATATGGAAGCCATAAAAGAACTTTCTGCCCTAAAGGGAATTGGTGTGTGGACGGCTGAAATGATTTTGCTGTTCTGCCTGCAAAGACCCGATATTTTCAGTTATGACGATTTGGCAATACAGCGTGGGCTTCGCATGGTATATCATCACAGAAAGATAGACCGCAAACTATTTGAAAAGTACCGCAGGCGGTTCAGCCCCTATTGCAGCGTTGCCAGTCTGTATCTTTGGGCGGTAGCGGGCGGCGCAATACCGGGCATGAAAGATTATGCACCAAAAGGAAAACAGCAAAATGAAAAAACAAGAAAAAATAAGAGCGATCACAGAAAGAAACAAACAGTATGACGGCAAATTTTATTACGGAGTAAAGACGACAAAGATTGTCTGCAATCCGGGCTGCCCTGCAAGATTACCATTGGAGAAAAATATCGTGCTGTTTGACACACTGGAAGAAGCAATACAGGGCGGCTACCGCCCTTGCAAAATATGTATGAAAAATAAGGAGGAAACACGAAATGGCAAACGTAACTGTATTGTTTGAGGTAACTATCAAAGAGGGTAAAATGGACGACTATCTGAATATGGCGGCTTCCTTGAAAACGGAATTAGAGCATTCCGAGGAATTGTCAAAGGCAGATGGCTTTATCAGTGCAGAACGCTTTGAAAGCCTTTCCACAAAGGGAAAGCTGCTTAGCAAATCCGAATGGAAAGACGAGGAAAGCGTTACCAAATGGCGCAATATGGCAAAACACCGTATGTGCCAGAAAGCAGGCAGGGAACATGATTTTATTGACTATAAAATCACGGTAGTTACTCCCCTGCGCTGTTATACAATGACTATGCGGGACGAAGCCCCGGCTGACGCTAACCAATATTTTAACTTATAACGAAAGGGGACAAAATGCAGTATATAACTCATTATCAATCGCCAATCGGCGGTATTCTTCTTGCCGCTGATGAAGCAGGGCTGACCGGGCTATGGTTTGACGGGGAAAAATATTACGCAGACCACCTTGACCCGGAACATGACTTCCTCCATCAGCTGATTATAGGGGAGATGATTTTGCTTGCAGTAGATTAAAAGCCATTGTTCAAAACGGCTTCCCTTAAAGCTGGCGCCTTCCTCTAAATCCTGCTTCATTTCAGACAGCCCCAGCAAATAGTCGGTAGTCACGCTGTAAAATTTTGTCAGCTTAATAAGGGCATAGTGGCTGATGTCCTTAAAACTGTCCGCTTCATAACTGCCCAGCGCAGACTTGGAGAGGTTCGTCTGCTCCGCAAGCTGTTCCAGCGTCAAGCCACACTCTACACGCAGGTCTTTCAAGCGTTCCAGTACTGTTAAGGCCATGCTGTTTCCCCCTGTCTATTGTTCACCACCGGGAAACAAATTCCAGTGTTTTCATAAGTGAATCCATTCGGGCTTTCCGTCCTCGCTCTTTATTTTTCCATCGGTCACCTTTGAAAAACTTTGTCAGCCGCAATTCCATTGGAAC
>CATOKN010000154.1 GCA_951800425.1 uncultured Lachnospiraceae bacterium | reverse complement strand
TTTTACATCCGCGTTCCCCACCCATAAAAGCGAAGAAGCTGCCAGACTGAAAGACAATCCCAACGAAACTGCCTTTTTCCAGATTTTACTGCTAAAACTCATATTTACCCTCTCTTTCCTGATTCCGTAAAACTATTTCTGCTATACTGCTTTATCATATCAGATTTCACAAATCATTTCCAGAAAATCAGAAAAAAACAGGCAAAACTAACAATTTTTTCATTTTAATACGCCAGCTGGCAAAAATCTCTTATTTAAAAATCACATTTTTTTCCGGGTCCTTTGCCCGCACCGTCAAATACGGATAACTTGGCGCAGCGTTCTTTGTCTCATCTTTGGACGGTCCAATCAGATTCGTATGGAACACAACCGCGTTTTTGGTCATATAAAAATCCAGGATCTGTATGCTGTATCCCCCGGTTTCCTGCTCTCCGTATCCTCTGACGACATACAGGTACCCATCCGCTTCATAAGTCAGCTTAAAATCAGCCGACTTTTTCTCTTCAATCTTAGCCTTTAATTCCTCCGGCAAATCCTCCTCTTCCACCATTTCATACGCCATATCGCTTATTTTACTGCCGTCCGTTTTTTCAATACCGCAGCCGGACGCAGACGCGCAGCCAGCCATAAGGATAATTGCAGCAAAATACGCGAACAGGCGGCATCCCATCCTGCTTTCCTGAATCAAATTTTTCTTCATTTTTTTCCTGCTTTCCGTTTTTTTACAGTTTATTCAGGAATTGCAGTTGTAATTCCAACTTGCAGAGAGTATAATATTCCCATCATTTCAGAAAGGATTTACATCATGATCAGACTGTTTCTTGTTGCTCTGTTTCTTATCTTATATCTGCTGATTAGCCTTCCCATTCTTGCCATAGAGTGGCTGATTGCCAGAAAATATCAATACGCCGCGGACATTTCCAGGCTCCGTATGGTACAGTGGGCCTTTAAAGTCATTCTTTTTTTAAGCGGAACGCGTCTTACCGTCATCGGAGAAGAGCATGTGCCGACAGACCGCGCCGTCCTCTATGTGGGCAATCACCGCAGCTTTTTTGACATCGTCATCACATACGCCAGATGTCCCCGGCTGACCGGCTACATTGCCAAAGCTTCCATGAAAAATGTGCCGCTGCTATCTCTCTGGATGAAGCGGCTGTACTGCCTGTTTTTAGACCGTGATAATATCAAAGAGGGATTAAAAACGATTCTGATCGGAATCGAACAGATCAAACGCGGTGTTTCCATGTGCATTTTCCCGGAAGGCACCAGAGGCGAAGGCATAGACGAGCTGGACATGCCCCCTTTTAAAGAGGGCAGTTTAAAGATGGCAGAAAAAACCGGCTGCCCCATTATTCCGATGGCGCTTACCGGCACTGCCGACATTTTTGAAAAGCATCTCCCCTGGATTCGCTCGGCGCGCGTTACGCTGCAATATGGCGAACCGATTTATCCAAAGGAGCTTGCAAAAGAAGATCAAAAGCGTCTGGGCAACTATACCCAGAAAAAAATCTTAGAAATGCTCAAACAATCGTCAGAGCTTCCACAATCTTAGAAAATTCCATAAAATGAGACGCTTTCACAAGCAAAGTGTCTCCTTTTTGCATCACAAGGCGAAGATGGTCGATCAAATCTGCTTTCGACTCAAAATGAGCCGCATACGTGCGGTTTGTTTCTTCGTCTTCTGCTGCCTGAATCATTTCTTTCGACAATTCTCCGGTACAGTAGAGAAAATCGATCTGCTTCATCGCCGCATAACGGCCGATTTCCGCGTGTAAGCTTCTTTCCGCTTCTCCCAGCTCGCCCATGTCGCCAAGCACGGCGATTTTGCGCCCCGGAGCCTGGCTTAACACATCAATGCTTGCCCGCATGGAAACCGGATTTGCATTATAACAATCGTCAATCACCGTAACGCCGTTTTTTTGAATCAAATTGCTCCTGCCGCGAATCGTCTCGACCGACTCAATTCCGCGGCAAATGGCGTCCATATCCATCCCGCACGCGGCGCCCACGCATGCGGCGGCCAGCGCGTTATAGACGTTATGCTCTCCCGGAATCGGAATCGTAACGATTTTTCCTTCCCCCTGCAAAGAAAGCATCATGCGGATTCCCTCCATCCCAAGCGACTTTACATGCGCCGCATAAGCATCCCCCTGATTTTTTCCATAGCGCATCGGAGCTTTTCCATTTACTTCCCGAATTCCCGCCAGCTTATCGTCGTCACCGTTTAAAATCACAATTCCCTGGTTCCGCAAATGATCAAAAACTTCTGTCTTGGCTTTTAAAATGCCATCCCGGGAACCTAAATTTTCCAGATGGCACAATCCGATATTGGTAATCACGCAAATATCTGGATTGGCAATTTCGGCAAGCCTGTGCATTTCTCCAAAATCCGAAATCCCCATCTCTAAAACGGCCACCTCATGTTCCTTAGTAATATCAAAAATCGTAAGGGGCAGACCAATTTCATTATTGAAATTTCCGGCCGTCTTATGTACGCGGTACTTCTCTTTTAATACGGAAGCTATCATTTCTTTCGTACTCGTCTTTCCTACGCTCCCGGTAATCCCCACTACTTTTATATCCAAAGACTGACGGTAAAACGCCGCGATTTTCTTTAAGGCTTCTTTTGTAGAATCCACCAGAATATAAGGCCCCTGCGTATATTCTTTTTTTTGCTCCGACAAAAAGGCCAATGCTCCCGCTTCCATCACCGCCGGAATAAAACTGTGTCCGTCCACGCGCTCGCCGCGAATCGGGATAAACAATCCTCCCTTTTTTACTTTCCTGCTGTCAATCGCAATCCCGGTCACTTCCGTATGCTTCCGTTCTTCTGCTCCAACATATCTCCCGCCGCAGCATTCTGCAATGCGCTCCAATGTCATATTTACCATATCTATCCCTCGTATTTCTGCAATGAAATCTGAATCAGCTTTTCGCAAAGTTCGTTAAAATTTATTCCCGCCGCTTTTGCTTCCTGCGGTATCAGGCTGGTGGACGTCATGCCCGGCAGCGTATTCGCCTCGAGACAATAAATCTCATTGGATTCTCCAAGCAGAAAATCCATTCTCGAATATACGGCAAGCCCTAAAGCTTCTGCCGCCGCGACGGCGATTTCCTGCATCCTTTTTGCAACCGCGTCGGGAAGATCCGCCGGGCAGGTTTCTATCGTGCTTCCTGCTTTATATTTATTTTTATAATCGTAAAATCCTTCCAGCGGAGCCATTTCAATAACCGGAAGCGCTTTTCCATCCAAAACCGCTACGGAAAACTCTCTTCCTTTTATGTAATCTTCAATCAAAACGGCGTCTTCCCAGCGAAACGCTTCATCCAACGCTTTTGAAAACTCTTCCTCTGTCTTTACAATGGAAACCCCTATGCTGGATCCTCCGCAGCAGGGCTTTACCACACAGGGAAGCGCAAGCCCCGTTTTGGAAAAATCATCTGTCCGTTCTGATTTTTTCATGCAGATTCCATTTGGCACAGGAAGATTTGCTTTCCGGAAAAAGAGCTTGCTGATTTCTTTATCCATAGCCAGCGCGCTGCCAAGGTATCCGCTTCCGGTATAACGAATGCCAAACAAATCAAACGCCGCCTGGACTTTTCCGTTTTCTCCGTCTTCCCCATGAAGCGCGAGAAAAACGATGTCCGCCATCCGGCATGCCGCAATGACGTTTGGGCCAAAAAAGCAGTCGGACGCATCTTTCCGGGACGCTTTGATCTGCTCCAAATCCGGAGCTGTTTCCGGAATATCCGAAACAAACCCTCCGGACTCCGCGCCTGTTTCAAACAACTCCGATATGTCTTCTTCTTTCTCCCGATACCCCATAAAAACATCCATCAAAACGACTTTATGCCCGTTTTCCCGCAATGCCGCCGCCACCATCTCTCCCGTTTTAAAGGATACGTCCCGTTCCGCGCTTAAACCTCCGGCCAATACTACGATATTCATATTATCTCCTATCTTGTTTTATCTTATTATTCATATTACTGTTTTTCTCATTGTATCCCATTTTATTTTATATGGCAAGCCGTCCGTTTAAAGAGCCGCCCGACATATTTGGGTTTGATTTTTGGAAAAAACATGCGGTTTCAGGAAATTTTATTTTTCACTGAAACCGCATGGTCATCGGGAAATTTCTTTTGTATAATTTAGAAAGTTACAAATATGGGTTCTTTCGCTTTGTAAAATTCTCCAAAGCTCCCATAGCCTCTGTATCCATCTGTTATGTCAAGAATTGCCTCTGCCTGCCGTATGCTTTTCTCTGCCATTCTCTGATTTCCGGAGGCGGTAATACACCATGCCTTTATGCAGAGCAATTGCGGCAGGACGGTATAATTCCCTGTAAAACAACAGATTCTTATACCGTGATCACATTGTTTTACCGCCTCGTTATATCGTCCCTGCTTTTCTAAAAGCCAGGCCAGATTTCCAAAAATCATAGGACCAATGCGATTGGAATCCGCCCAGTCCAGATTCTGACGCTTCAGATAATCTTTCAGATAAAATAAAATCTGAAACGACAACTCCATTTCCCTCTGCCTTGCATAGGCAATTCCCATATTCGACAAAATATATATTTCATCATAAGACAGTATGGCAATCCTTTTCTGTCCCCAGAGACGCTCTCTCCAATGGGGCATCGTAAGCTTTAGCGCCCGTCTTAGCTCAGGCAGAATTTCACTTTCCCGCTCCTGTAAAATTGCCTGGTAAATCGCCTGTGTATACCATGCAAACTGAAGACAGAAATGGTTTTTTTCATCCATCAGGCGTCGGTATTGCTCCATAGCCTGTTTTGCATCAGGCATCATCCGCATGGCCAGATACAAAAGCGTCTGCTTACAGAGCTTAGAACGCTGCATTTCCTTTTTGGCCTCACAGGAAATCCATGCGTGATGCAAGCCTGGCATTCTGCTCCACAAAGCCTCAAATACCTGCTTCGACATAATTGCCTTACCGTTTTCAATTCGGGAAAGCGTACCGGGCGTACAAATCCCATACGCCAGCTCTTCCTGCGTATATCCCAGGCGCAGACGCATTTCTCGTATCGCTTCCCCCATGCCATATGTCGGCATATTTTATCCCCCTTTTTCTTATTTCCCGATAACAACACTATAGGACTTTTTTCGACACGGCGCAATCTGCGTATTGAAAATCATTATTCACTGCGTATAGTTTTTATCATAAATTAACGAATAAAGTTTGTTTTGTCCGCGTATTCATTTTCCGGAATGGAGATATTTTTACTTTTTCCGGCTTCTATGCATTTTAACAGCCACGCCATATTTCTGCCAAGATTTCGCATAATCTGAAGCCCCTCCCTATCCTGCTCC
>CATOKN010000153.1 GCA_951800425.1 uncultured Lachnospiraceae bacterium | reverse complement strand
ATCAGGAGAGCCAGAAAATACCGGACGCCCGCAGTCGGAATCGCATCCGCCATGCATTTGGAAAAAAACGCGCTTGTAAATGCTCCCACGCACATAAATCCCGCATGCCCAAGGCTTAGCTCTCCTAAGATGCCAACGGTCAGATTTAAGGATACCGCCAGAATGATATAGGCGCAGAGCGGAACCAGAAGCCCCTGCAAAAGGCTGGAAACATTTCCTGTGGAAACAAGCGTCTGCATGAATATAAAAAGAACGATAACCATCATATAGGTAATCATGTTGTTTTTTGTTGTTTTGCTTAACTTTTTCATATCGCTCACCTACACTTTCTCCTGAATATTTTTTCCAAGGATTCCGGTAGGCTTCACAATCAGGATGACAATCAAAACGCCAAAAACAATTGCATCCGCCATCTGGGAAGATATGTATGCCTTTCCGAAAATTTCAATTACGCCAAGCAGGATTCCTCCAATCAGAGCCCCGGGAATAGAACCGATTCCTCCAAATACGGCTGCTACAAACGCCTTGATTCCCGGCATGGCTCCGGTATACGGAGTCAGCGTCGGATATGCGGAGCAAAGCAATACGCCGGCGACTGCGGCAAGCGCGGAACCAATGGCGAACGTCAGGGCAATCGTTCCGTTTACGTTGATGCCCATAAGCTGCGCCGCGCCCTTGTCTTCAGAAACGGCAAGCATGGCCTGTCCTGCTTTGGATTTTCGGATAAACAAGGTCAGAGCTGTCATAATTACAATACAGGAAAGAATGGTAACGACTGCTTCTCCCGTAATGGTAAGCTCTCCTCCTGCAAGTACAATGGCAGGAATGGAAAGAACTGCCGGAAAAGAAATTGTATTTGCGCCAAATACTAAAAGAGCAATATTCTGGAGCAGATAGCTGACGCCAATCGCCGTAATCAGAACCGCCAGAGAAGACGCCGCGTTTAAAAGCGGTCCATAAGCTACGCTTTCAATTACGATTCCAAGCGCGGTACAAAAAACGACGGCTGCCAGGATTGCGACGGCTGGCGGCAGCCCCGCCCCTGTTACGGCTGCCATAACAATGTAGGCGCCAATCATAATCACGTCACCATGCGCAAAATTTAACATCTTGGCAATTCCATATACCATCGTATAGCCAAGCGCAATAATTGCATATACGCTGCCAAGGCTGATCCCGTTGATCAGATAAGATATAAAGCTCATAGAAATCCCCCATTTGCCTGTAAGATGAAAGAGGGTTATCTTTTTAAGATAACCCCCGATTAGCCATTACTCTACAACCGCATAATTGCCGTTGGCAATTTTTACTACCATTGGCTCTTTGCTTGGCTCGCCGCTTGCTTCCCAGGTAAGGCTTTTTGCCGTTACGCCGTCAATCGTAATCGCGGTCATAGCCGTTTTCATTGCTTCGCATATATCAGACGCAGACATATCCGACGTTATCTTCGCCTGCTCAGCGGCAGCTTTGATTGCGTAGATTCCATCGTAAGCGTCTGCCGCAAACTGATTCGGCGTTCCGTTGTATGCGCTCTCAAAATCTCCTACAAATTTCTGAATCATTTCATCATCTGAAGTTGGCGTAAACGGACTTAAGAAAATCAGTTCATTTGCCAGATTTGCATCAAAGCCTTCTACTGCAAGGATTCCATCCATGCCGTCGCATCCAAAGAAGATTGGACTGTAATTCATGCCGGCCGCCTGTTTTAAAACCAGGGAAGCCTCCGAATAATAAAATGGAAGAAATACAAGCTCTGCTCCGGCGTCTTTTGCTTTCTGAAGCTGTACGGAAAAATCGGATTTGCTTTCCGCTGTAAAGGCTTCCGCGGCAACCAATTCAAAATTCTGATTCTCCGCTTCTTCTGCAAACGCATTGTAAATTCCTGTGGAATATACGTCTGAGCTGTCATAAATAGCCGCAACTTTTGTCGCGAGGTTATTTTCTCCTATGTATTTTGCAGATTCAATGCCCTGCATCGGATCGGAAAAGCATACGCGGAATGCGTTGTCATACGTTACGCACTCTACTGCCGTTCCGGATGGCGTCAGCATATACATATTATCTGCCTGGGCGACTTCTGCAACTGCTACGCAGGGACCGGAAGTTACGGTGCCAAGAAGCATCTGCATGCCCCAGTCTTTTAATGTGTTATAAGCATTGACTGCCTTTTCCGCGTCGTTTTCGTCATCCTGATAATTAAATTCAATCGGAACGCCGTTGATGCCGCCGGCTTCATTGATTTCTTTTACTGCAAGTTCCGCGCCGTTTTTTACGGCTTCTCCGTAAACTGCCGCGCTTCCGGTTACAGGGCCGATGCCGCCGATTTTCAATACGCCGCTTTCTGAACCGCCGTTTTCTTTACTGCCTGAACCCTGCTCTCCTTCTGAACCGCATCCGGCAAGCAATGAAATCGACATAGCCGCCATCAACAGAACGGACGCTACTTTTTTTAATCTCATAAACATTTCCTCCTCGTGAATAGAATTTTCTCTATTATTCGATGTTCGAGAAAAAGAATACACGAAAAGATTGAATTTGTCAAGATTATCTCAATTGCATTGCAAATCAATAACCATTTTCCGGTCTTTTGCATACCTTAAGTTAAATCGTTTCTGTCAGGAGCTTTTCCATGAACTCATTCCAATACGATTATGCCGTCATCGGCGGCGACCTGCGCCTTTCGTATCTCGCCGGAGAACTGGCGGCAAAAGGATGCAGGGTTTGCCACTATGCCCTCTGCCATTCCTTAAGTCAAATTTCCGCGGCTGAGCGCTTTATGCCCGCGGCTTCCTTAGAGGCGGCCGTAAACAGTGCGACATGCGTTGTCTGCCCGATACCTTTCAGCAAAGATCAGGTTATACTGAACCAAAGCGGCATAAAGAAGAACATTTACTTAAAACAGATGATTCCTCTGCTTTCTGCGGGCCAGCATTTTTTTGCCGGCTGCATTCCGGATGAATTTCACAAAGAAGCGTCAAAAAAAGGAGTTTTTGTATTTGATTTTATGGAAGATGCTTCTCTGGCTTACTTTAATACAATTGCAACGGCGGAAGGCGTCTTATGCGAAGCCATTCGGTTCAGTCCCGTCAATCTTCATAAGAGCAGATGCGCAGTGCTTGGCTATGGAAAATGCGGCCGTACCCTGACAAACAGTTTAAAAGGCATGTCCTGTCATGTTTCCGTCGCCGCAGACCCTCCGGAGGAACTTGCCATGGCAGCTCTTTTGGCAGACGAGGCTATGCGTATAAACGCCGCTCTTTCCGGCATAGAAGCATATGACTTTATCTTTAACACCATTCCTGCCGTAACTTTAACCCGGGACGTTTTGCTGCGCGTAAAGCCCTCCGCAGTTATTTTAGACATTGCGTCTGCGCCTGGCGGCGTTGATTTTGCCGCGGCAAACGAGTTGTCCGTGCATGCAAAATCCTGTCCGGGATTGCCTGGAACGTACGCGCCGCTTTCTTCCGCCAAAGCAATGCTTGCATCCATAAAAAATTTTGAACTGCCCTGCAGCAGAAATAAGGAATGTCTGGCCGCATCTGTCGCACCCATGCGGCAAACATCAGAATGAAAGGAGAGTTTCACATGTCTTTAAAAGGAAAGCACATTGGAGTCGCGTTTACCGGCTCTTTTTGCACTTATGAGAATGTATTTAAAGGACTTAAGAAGCTTGCCGAAGAAGGAGCCATTGTACAGACGATTTTTTCCAATGCCTCGCAGACTTTGGACAGCCGCTTCGGAAAAGCCGAAGATTTTGTAAAAAAAGCAGAAGAAATTACGGGGATTTCGCCTATGCTTACAATTCCTCAGGCAGAGCCTATCGGACCGAAAGGATTTTTGGACATTCTGGTATTGTTTCCCTGCACGGGAAATACCATTGCAAAGCTGGCCAACGGAATTACGGATTCGCCCGTCCTTATGGCGGCAAAAGCCCATCTGAGAAACAACAAGCCCCTTTTGATTTCTCTTTCTACCAATGACGCGCTTGGCATGAACATGAAAAACATTGGACTGCTCTTGAACGCAAAACACATTTATTTCATTCCTTTTGGGCAGGATAATCCGGAAAAGAAGCCAAATTCCATGATTGCGCATACGAATCTTTTGATTCCGTCCATTGAAGCGGCTCTGGAGGGAAAACAGATTCAGCCAATCATACGCTGTGAATAATTTATTTTAAAGGAGAGATCTCATATGTGCGGAATTGCCGGTTTTTTTCATCCGAGCATGGATTATACCAGAGAGAAGAACAAGTGGACACACGTATTGAACCATATGAACCAGGCGTTAAAGCACAGAGGGCCGGACGGCAGCGGGACGTACTTAAGTTCTTCTGTCGGCTTTGCTCACGTCAGGTTAAAGATTATTGATTTGCTTACCGGAACGCAGCCCATGATACGAAAAAAGGGAGACGCCGAATGTGCCATTGTCTTTAATGGGGAAATCTATAACATGAACGAATTAAAGGATGATCTGATGGCGCGCGGAGGCGTTTTTGAAACGACAAGCGATACGGAAGTGATTCTGGTTGGCTACATGATTTACGGCACAGAATTTATCAAAAGGCTAAACGGCATATTTGCGGCCGCCATCTGGGACGATTCCCTGAAAAAGCTTTATTTATTTCGCGACAGGCTTGGCGTAAAACCGCTGTTTTATACAAAGGCAAAAGAAACTTTTCTCTTTGCCTCTGAACTAAAGGGCCTGTTTGCCTATCCTGGAGTTACTCCGGTCATCGACCGCGACGGTCTTTGTGAAATTTTTGCGCTGGGTCCTGCAAAGTCGTATGGAAAAGGCGTATTTAAAGACGTATTTGAAGTTCTTCCGGGCCATTTGATTACTCTGGACTATGATTCATTCCGGGAGGAAGCTTACTGGAAGTTAAAAAGTCTTCCACATGAAGATTCCATGGAACAGACAATTGAAAAAACGTCGTGGCTTTTGGAAGATTCTGTCAAAAAGCAGATGCTTTCCGATATTCCCATCAGCACGTTTCTTTCCGGAGGAATTGACAGCAGCCTGGTGACTGCCATCTGCGCCAGAGAGCTGAAAAAACAGGGAAAAGAATTAAATACATTTTCTTTTGATTTTACGGATAATCAGAAATATTTTAAATCCAACGCATTCCAGCCCAGTCAGGACCGCCCGTTTGTGGAGCAGATGGTTTCCCATTGCGGCACAAACCACCGTTTTCTGGAATGCGGCAATGCCGAACAGCTCAACTGCCTTTACAAGGCGGTAGACGCCAGGGATCTGCCCTGTATGGCTGACGTGGAGTCTTCTATGCTTTATTTTTGTTCCAAAGTCGTCTCTTATAACAAGGTCACGCTGACCGGAGAATGCGCAGACGAAATTTTCGGAGGCTATCCCTG